>JAUXRP010000003.1 GCA_030681675.1 Candidatus Planktophila sp. | reverse complement strand
TCACTTTTGCAAGTCGATGACATCACTGGATCAATTATCAAACTTGGGGCAACGATGGATGATGCCGCGGGTGAAGCCTTCGATAAAATTGCACGTGTGATGAAGTTAGGGTTTCCAGGCGGCCCAGCTATTGACACACTCGCTAAAACCGGTGATGCCGAATTCATTAATTTTCCTCGCGGCCTTACAACATCTAATGATTGGCAATCTCGGCCATTTGATTTTTCATTCTCTGGATTAAAAACCGCCGTTGCGAGATATTTAGAAGCCACACCCGATTATGCAAAGGCCAATGTCGCAGCATCTTTTCAAGAGGCGATTGTTGATGTTCTACTTCTTAAATCTCTGGCTGCCTGTAAAGCTTCAGGTATCGATTCTCTTGTAATCGCCGGGGGAGTCGCCGCTAACTCACGACTTCGAGCAGTGGCCGAGGCGCGCTGCGAAAAGGCCGGCATCCGCCTTAGGATTCCAGCCCCTGGTCTGTGTACCGACAACGGTGCAATGGTCGCCGCCCTCGGTGCGCTTATGGTCGCCGCTGGCCGAGCACCCAGCCCTATCGCCTTTGACGCCGATTCCAGCCTGCCAGTAACAACGATTTCAATACAGAGTTAATTGACTGTTCTATATATCTCTCGGCGATGTCCTAAATCGATTATCAGAATTATCAAGCGACCTGAATCTATTGAGTAGAGAATTCGGTAGTCGCCAACACGGACTCGAAAGTAATCGCTACCCTTAATTTTGACCGCAAGAGGAGGCCGCGGGTTATCTCCCAATAATTCAATGGCCGCGTAAATTCTTAACTGATCTTGTTTCTCTAATTTCTCTAACGATTTTCGTGCAACTGCTTTAAATTCAATCTTGAAATGGCTCACACCAAACCGAGTTCACTCTTCACTTGATTCCAAGGAATTGATGGGGAAGTGTCTCTAAGGGAGGCCTCGATCGAGGCAAGGTCTTCCATGTCTTCAAGTGCGGATAGGAGCTCCTCGTAGCGTGAAGGGCTCACAACTACCGCTGCTGGAACTCCATGACGTGAAATGGTAATTGCCTCGGTTTGAGCCTGGTCAATCAGAGATGGAAGCTCACGGCGGGCATCGCTTAGTGGAATAGTGGTCATGGGAAAAATGTACAGTATTAATATTTATATGTACATTTTGACTGAATTCTCCGATTTGCTGGCGGGAATATGCTCGCCTAGAGTTGGCGTTAGCACTCACGGGTCCACACTGCTAACGGGCCTGCACGAGGAAAACAACGCACAAGAGGAGCTAAACACATGGCAATTAAGCCACTAGAAGATCGCATCGTTATTAAGACTAATGAGGCTGAGACAACAACAGCGTCAGGTCTTGTAATCCCAGATACAGCAAAAGAGAAGCCACAAGAGGGCGTAGTTCTCGCCGTTGGACCAGGTCGCTTTGATGACGGCGTTCGCGTTCCAATGGATGTAAAAGTTGGCGACGTTGTTTTGTACAGCAAGTACGGCGGAACTGAAATCAAGCACGGCGGAGATGATCTCTTGGTGCTTTCAGCTCGCGACATTCTCGCTGTAATCGAGAAGTAGATGGGAAAGTCCCTTCAATTCGATGACCACGCACGTCGTGCGATGGAGCGTGGCGTCAATATTCTTGCCGACACTGTCAAGGTAACGCTTGGACCTAAAGGTCGAAACGTCGTAATCGCAAAATCTTATGGTGCTCCAGTCATCACAAACGATGGCGTAACAATTGCTAAAGAGATTGAACTCTCTGATCCAGTTGAAAACATGGGCGCTCAGTTAGTTAAAGAAGTTGCAACAAAGACTAATGACGTTGCCGGCGACGGAACAACAACTGCAACAGTCCTTGCACAAGCAATGGTTAAAGAGGGTATCCGCAACTTAGCCGCTGGCGCACAGCCAATGGATATTAAAGCTGGAATTGAAGCGGCAGTAGCTGCAGTCTCTGAAAAACTTAGCGCACAAGCAACTAAAGTCAATGGAAAAGCACAGATTGCAGATGTTGCAACTATCTCCGCGCAAGATCGTGCAATTGGAGAGTTAATCTCAGAGGCTTTTGAGAGAGTCGGCAAAGATGGCGTAATCACTGTTGAGGAAGCTTCAACTACTGGCTTAGATCTCGAGTTCACCGAGGGAATGCAGTTCGATAAGGGCTACATCTCTCCATACTTCGTGACCGATCAAGATCGCATGGAGGCAATCCTTGAAGATGCTTACGTGCTTATCTCGGCCGGGAAAATCTCAGCCCTTGCAGACTTACTTCCAATTCTTGAAAAGGTTTCGGCTTCATCAAAACCACTGTTAATTATTGCCGATGATATTGAGGGAGAAGCTCTCTCAACTTTGGTAGTAAACCGGATGCGTGGAGTCTTTGCATCGGCAGCAGTTAAGGCACCAGGCTTTGGCGATCGCCGCAAGGCAATGTTGCAAGATATTGCAACTCTGACCGGAGGACAGGTTATTTCAGCAGAGGTTGGAATGAAGCTTGATGCAGTCACTCTGGAAGATCTCGGTCGCGCTCGCCGTATTGTGGTTTCTAAGGATGCAACAACAATCGTTGAAGGTGCTGGAGACAAGGCGGCAGTTGCCGGCCGAGTTAACGAACTTCGCAAAGAGATTGAAAACTCTGACTCCTCATGGGATAAAGAGAAGTTGCAAGAGCGTGTAGCAAAGCTTGCTGGTGGAGTCTGCGTTATTAAAGTTGGTGCACACACTGAGGTCGAACTCAATGAGAAGAAGCACCGTCTTGAAGATGCAATCTCTGCAACACGTGCTGCAGTTGAAGAGGGAATTGTCGTTGGCGGAGGCGCTGCCCTAGTGCATGCAGCCGATGTTCTAGAGGGTGACCTAGGATTCACTGGAGATAAGGCCGTTGGAGTTCGCTTAGTTCGCAAAGCATGCGATGAGCCACTTCGTTGGATTGCAGAGAATGCAGGACTTGAGGGCTACGTTGTTGTAGCTAAAGTCCGCGCAATGAAAGATAACGAAGGCTTTAATGCGGCAACTGATGTTTATGGCGATCTTGCAAAAGATGGTGTCATCGATCCAGTAAAGGTAACCCGTTCAGCACTTGCAAACGCAGCATCGATTGCGGCAATGTTCATTACAACGGAGGCCGTTGTATTCGAGCGCCCAGCAGATGCACCAGCCGATGCAGGTGGCAGTGGCCACTCACATGGTCCAGGTGGACACTCACACTAATACGTAGCACAACAAAAACCCCCGCAGATTTTTCTCTGCGGGGGTTTTTCTCTTAACTCAGGAGGAGAGTTAAATCTTTAAAAGGATTTAAATTTATGAGGCGTGTGAAATTTCAGGGTTTAGATCCCTTCCAATTATGTTTAAGCGATCATCTTCAGATAGACCACCCCAAATTCCATAAGGCTCTTGCACGGCGAGTGCATGTGTGCGACAAGCCAGCATCACGGGACAGGTTGCGCAAATAGCTTTGGCGGTATTTTCGCGGTGACGGCGACGAGGTCCACGTTCGCCGTCGGGATGAAAAAACATCTCGGTCGGAAGATCTCGACAAAGACCCTCATACTGCCACTCCCATTCATCGGCAACGGGGCGGGGTAATCTCGATAGTTCAGCCATGCCCTGACTATACAACCGCGCCGTAGGTTGTTCAAGCCAATTCGAGCCATACCTTCTTCAAAGGCTCTGTTTTGGAGTGGTGTGTAGGCCCACTTAGCGCAACGATAAGCACATGGCGATCAACGAGGAGCTCCTGACAGTAGCGGCTGTAGCACGCCGCCTAGGAGTAGCCCCCTCGACTCTGCGCACGTGGGATAGGCGTTATGGACTCGGGCCATCGCTGCATGTGAGTGGAGAGCATCGACGGTACTGCCCATTGGACGTAGCAAAGTTAATGATGATGCGTCGGCTCATCTCAACAGGTGTTGCACCAAGCGAAGCAGCTGATAGGGCTAACTCCCAACAAATTGAAGAAAGTTGTGAAGTGATTTGCCATGAGTATGAAGCTCGCGATGAGTTAGTTGTGGCCATTCATAAAGCTGCCCACAATTTTGACATAGAGTTTATTGAAAACGAATTGAGAAGAGATTTGGCCACATATGGCGTGGACTCAACCTGGACACAAGTCATTACCCCTGTCCTTGTTTTAGTCGGAAAAAATTGGGAGGAGACTGGTAAAGGCATTGATGTTGAACACTTATTAACTGAGATATTGAAACGTATTCTCCGCGAGTGTGTTCAAGCGGCCAATAAACCAATTAATGCGCGCCCAGTTCTCCTAGCTGCTGTAGGAGATGAGCTACATTGTTTGGCACTTCACGCTTTAGCTGCTGCGTTAGCAGAGCGAAGAATTGAAAGCCATTTCTTAGGCCCGCGAACACCACTAGAAGCAATTTCAGGAATGGTAACTCGCTTCGCGCCTCCGGCAATTTTTCTCTGGGCTCAGTTGGAGGAAAATGCACTACCTGAGTTCTTTCGAGAACTACCGGCAGTCCGCCCCACTCCAAGAATTGTCCTCGGCGGACCAGGGTGGGATCGCAATACATGCACGGGGGTTGTGCTAGTTGAGGATTTATCACAGGCCTGCCTTGAAATCGAGCGTGCCGTAGGAGTTTAAAGCCCCGATAGACTTCGCACCTTCACGAACTGCACAAATGAGGAGGCGCATTGAGCGAGAACGATAAAGTCGCAATGCTTGGCCTGACCTATGACGACGTGCTGCTTCTTCCAGATGCATCTGATGTTGTTCCCTCAGAAGTCGACACAACCACTCAATTAACTCGCACCATTTCAATTGCCGTTCCTTTAATTTCATCGGCGATGGATACCGTTACTGAATCTGCAATGGCTATCGCTATGGCTAAAGTCGGCGGAATCGGAATTATCCATCGCAACTTGCCAATCGCCGATCAAGTAACGCACGTAAAATTAGTTAAGAACGTTGGCTTAGCAGGAGCTGCAGTAGGCGTTGGCGACGATGGATTTGCACGCGCACAAGCCTTGATTGAAGCCGGTGTAGATGTAGTTGTTGTCGATACCGCCCATGGTCACCATCGAGCAGTACTCGAAGCAATTTCACGAATAAAGAAATTCGCGCCAATGATTCAGATTATTGGCGGCAATGTAGCAACGCGAGCGGGTGCACAAGCACTCATTAACGCCGGTGCAGATGCAGTAAAAGTTGGAGTTGGACCAGGTTCAATTTGCACAACCAGAGTTGTTGCAGGTGTTGGAGTGCCACAAATAACTGCAATTATGGAGGCTGCTAAGGCATGCAATAAAGCGGGCATACCTTTAATCGCCGATGGTGGACTTCAATACTCAGGTGACATAGTTAAAGCTATTGTTGCTGGGGCTAATTCCGTCATGCTTGGTTCATTGCTCGCAGGATGCCAAGAATCTCCAGGTGAGCTTGTTGAAATAAATGGAGTCAAGTACAAGGCGTATAGAGGTATGGGTTCACTTGGTGCAATGCAATCGCGCGGTGAACAAAAATCCTATTCAAAGGATCGCTATATGCAAGACGATGTTTTATCGGAAGATAAATTAGTCCCCGAAGGAATTGAGGGCAAAGTAATTTTTCGCGGAAGTGTTGAAGATGTTGTGCATCAACTAGTTGGTGGACTTCGTTCAGGAATGGGATATGCGGGTGCTCCAGATATTCAAACTCTGCGCCGTGAAGGACGATTAATTCAAATCACTGCAGCGGGTCTGCAAGAGAGCCATCCACACGATGTGGCACACGTAGCCGATGCCCCTAATTATCAAACGAGAGGTCGCACATGAGCGAAGTTGAGATTGCACACGGAAAGCGCGCTCGAACCGCTTACTCTTTTGATGACATAGCAATTGTCCCAAGTCGTCGCACACGTGACCCAGAAGAGGTCTCTACGGCTTGGCAAATCGATGCGTACAAATTCGATTTACCGATGCTTGCAGCCCCAATGGACTCTGTCGTATCTCCAGAGACTGCTATTGAAATAGGCCGCCTCGGTGGCGTAGGAGTTTTAAACCTTGAGGGTCTGTGGACTCGCTATGAAGATCCGCGTATTCCGCTGGGAGAAATTGCCTCAATGCCAGACAAGCATGCGACTCAACGAATGCAAGAGATTTATAACGAACCAATCAAACCTGAGCTTATTAAGGAGCGAATACAGCAGATTCGAGCTGCTGGCGTCACAGTTGCAGCCTCACTTTCTCCAGCACGTACAGTTCAACTCCACAAAGCCGTTATTGATGCAGGTGTTGATATTTTTATTATCCGCGGAACAACGGTCAGCGCCGAACATGTTGCCGCTGAATCCGAAGCGCTAAATCTTAAGAAATTTATTTATGAACTCGACGTTCCCGTGATAGTGGGCGGCGTAGCTACGGCGACGGCGGCACTTCACTTAATGCGTGCAGGTGCTGCTGGTGTATTAGTGGGTTTCGGCGGCGGCGCAACACACACAACACGTAAAGTCTTAGGAATCGAAGTACCCATGGCTTCGGCAGTTGCTGAAGTTGCATCGGCACGACGTGAATATCTAGATGAGTCTGGTGGGCGATACGTTCATGTAATTGCAGATGGGGCAGTTGGCCGAAGCGGTGACATCGCAAAGGCGATTGCCTGTGGAGCAGATGCCGTCATGATGGGATCCCCACTTGCTAAGGCGACGGAAGCACCTGGACTTGGCTGGCATTGGGGATCAGAGGCACATCACCAAGTATTGCCACGTGGAGAACGTGTGCCGGTCGGCACGGTTGGAACACTTAAGGAGATTTTACTTGGACCTTCACGAACTTCAGATGGTTCAATGAACTTATTTGGCGCACTCCGCCGCGCAATGGCTACCTGCGGTTACTCCGATGTTAAAGAGTTCCAGCGCGTAGAGGTACTTATTCATCGTGCCTAATGATCGTGGCGTATTAGTAGTCGATTTCGGGGCGCAATATGCCCAACTCATTGCGCGCCGTGTTCGCGAGGCCAATGTGTATAGCGAAATCGTTCCATCGACAATTTCGGCGGCAGAGATAGGTTCTAAGAATCCATCCGCAATTATCTTGTCAGGTGGGCCATCGAGTGTGTATGCCGAAAATGCGCCGGATTTCGATGCCGCTATCTTTTCCTTGGGTATTCCTATTTTTGGAATCTGCTATGGATTTCAAGTGATGGCCGCGGCTCTCGGCGGCGTTGTGAGTCAAACAGGAAAATCGGAGTTTGGCCGCACTGAAGTGCAAGTTTTACAATCAACAAAAATCTTTGCAAAACTTCCGGCACAGCAAAACGTATGGATGTCACATGGAGATGCAGTTACGAGCGCCCCATCCGATTTTATTGTCTGTGCAACAACTGCGGATACTCCAATCGCCGCATTTGAAAATGCAACTGGTGAAATAGCCGGAGTCCAGTTTCACCCGGAAGTACTGCACTCTGAGCATGGCCAAGAGATCTTGCAGAATTGGCTAGTAAATATTGCTAAATGTGATGCGACGTGGACAACTACAAATATTGCCGAAACAGAAGTTGCTAAAGCAAAGGCGCAAATTGGAGATAAGCGCGTAATTTGTGGCTTATCTGGTGGCGTGGATTCAGCCGTTGCAGCTGCAATAATTCAGCGTGCCGTAGGAACCCAATTAACGTGCGTATTTGTTGATCACGGCTTGCTTCGCAAAGGCGAAGCCGAGCAAGTTGAACGTGATTTTGTTGCCTCCACTGGAGTCAACCTTGTTGTCGTAGATGCCAAAGAGGTTTTCTTGAGTGCACTCAAAGGCGTAGTTGATCCAGAAGAAAAACGAAAGATAATTGGACGCGAGTTTATTCGGGCATTTGAAAAAGCAGCTCGCGATATCGCATCAGGTGGGGAAGTAGAGTTTTTAGTTCAAGGTACGCTTTATCCAGATGTAGTTGAGTCTGGTGGTGGAACTGGCACTGCAAATATTAAATCTCACCACAATGTTGGTGGTTTGCCTGATGATCTCACATTCACATTAGTCGAGCCACTTCGCTCCTTGTTTAAAGATGAAGTTCGCCAGGTGGGAATTGAGCTCGGCCTGCCGCAAGAAATCGTATGGCGCCAACCATTTCCTGGGCCAGGACTTGGAATCAGAATTGTCGGCGAAGTAACGCAAGAGCGTTTGGATCTTCTGCGTGAGGCCGATTCAATCGCCCGCTTTGAATTGAAGGCGGCGGGTCTAGATCGTGATATTTGGCAGTGCCCAGTTGTTTTATTAGCTGAAGTTCGGTCGGTCGGCGTGCAGGGTGATGGTCGTACATATGGACATCCCATCGTTTTGCGGCCTGTTTCCAGTGAAGATGCCATGACTGCGGATTGGTCGAGAGTTCCCTATGAAATTCTTGAGAAAATTTCGACGCGAATTACCAACGAGGTGCGAGAAGTCAATAGAGTCGTGTTAGATATAACCAGTAAACCACCCGGAACTATCGAATGGGAATGACCATGAAAAGAATTTTAATAGTGTGTATTTCTCTTACTCTTGCTTTAACGACTTCAGTAGTTGCAGTTAATGCTGCACAGAAATCGACGCCAGTTAAATGTGTCGCGACTAAAGCAATAGGTCATACTCCAAAAGTAGTAAAGCCAATTGCAAAACCGTTCACTAAACTTCCTAAAACTTTTACGCTTAATACTAATTGTGGAACGATTGTCATTACAAGCGTAGGAAAAAAAGCACCTTGGACGCTCACTGAAATGTCCACACTTGCCAAAGCCGGCTACTTTGATGGCTCTTTGTGTCATCGCCTTACAACTGCGGGAATCTACGTTTTACAGTGTGGCGACCCAACTGCAACTGGCTCGGGTGGTCCAGGGTTCTCATATCCCGATGAAAATCTTCCGGTTAATGCGCTCAACAACTATCCAGCCGGCACGGTTGCAATGGCTAACTCAGGACCGGGCACTAATGGAAGCCAATTTTTTCTAGTATTTGCCGACACAACATTAGGTCCTGATTACACAATTTGGGGAAAGATTACAAAAGGTTTAGAGATCGTACAAGCAATCGCTAAAGCCGGAGTCAAAGGAGGCGGGGCAGATGGAACACCTAATACAAAGATTGCACTTACTAAAGTAAGAGTTCGCTAATTTGTATTAACTATTTTGAAGGCTTCAGCGATGCGACCTTCTGCAAACCCAGCAGCAAGAGCGTTGCGTTGACCCCACTCACGAACCATGTCCTCTAAATTCTGATTGTGGGCGGTCTGTGATGCATGAGAATGCAGAGCTTTCATCTTTAAATCAAATGTATCGGTGATGTCTACAAAGTGATCTGGGTTTGCAAAAGCAGTTACCCAAACCTCTTTAACTCGCCACGGCGCAAGAGATTCTTCATGAAGCAGATCGGTAAATGCAAAAGGGTTACGTGCATCTGGGTAAACAGCTTGAATGGCAGCCTCACCAGCTGCTAAATGGTCTGGATGGCTAGCACCAATACGATCCCAATTACGTTCTGGACTTTGGCAGACCAAGCGATCAGGTTGGGAGATTCGAATCTGTCGGACTAAATCTTTTCGTAGACTAATTGTCGGCTCTAAGTGACCATCAACGTAATTGAGGAAAGTAATATCTGTCACGCCAATGGCTGCGCCAGCCTCGCGCTGTTCACGTTGACGAATTGCTGGCATCTCTTCTTTAGTAAATCCAGATTCTTCGCCACCTTGATCACCATTTGTACAAAAGACGTAGGCGACTTCAATCCCTTTTTTAACCCATTGGGCAATTGTTCCAGAGGCACCAAAATCTGAATCATCAGGGTGGGCGCTAATGACCAAAACTCGTTTGATCTCACTATCGGCGATCGGTTCCATTGTCGTAGCCTAATAGACTTAGGCTCATGGAGAGCGCTGAAAACTTATTATCAGAACTCAACCCCGCACAGATCGCCGCAGTTACTCATGCGGGAGGCCCTTTATTGGTTGTCGCTGGAGCCGGCTCTGGAAAGACCCGAGTTCTCACACGTCGTATTGCTTATTTAATGTCCCATCGAAATGTAGCCTCTTATCAAATTTTAGCAATTACATTTACTAATAAGGCGGCCGGAGAGATGAAAGCACGCGTCGGCGAATTAGTTGGTCCAGTTGCCCAATCGATGTGGGTTTCGACCTTTCACTCTGCCTGCGTCCGCATCTTGCGACAAGAGGCGATGCGGCTGGGGTATAGCAATTCATTTTCAATCTATGACTCTGCTGATTCACTTCGATTAGTGACGATCGTAGCTAAAGAGTTAAATTTGGATTCGAAACGCTATCCAGCACGACAATTTCAAGCAATAATTTCGAATGCAAAAAATGAACTTATGGGACCTCAGGATTATTTAAATGCAACAAGCAATACCTTTGAACAGGTTGTGGCCGATGTCTACAGCATTTACCAGCAACGTTTACAACGTTCCAATGCAATGGATTTTGATGATTTGATTTTAAAGACGGTAGAGGTTTTACAGCGGTTTCCCGAGGCAAAAGCCCGCTATAGGTCTCGCTTTCGCCATGTGTTAGTTGATGAGTATCAAGATACAAACCATGCGCAGTACATTTTGGTTAAAGAGTTAGTTGGAAATGTTAATGAGGGATTGGCGCCAGCAGAGTTGTGTGTGGTTGGAGATGCAGATCAATCTATTTATGGCTTTCGTGGCGCGACAATTCGAAATATCTTGCAGTTCGAACTCGATTATCCAAATGCGACTACGGTTTTACTTGAGCAAAATTATAGATCGACACAAAACATTCTCAACGCTGCAAATGCCGTTATAACGAAAAACGTGAGCCGAAAGGAGAAAAACCTCTGGACAGATTCGGGTTCGGGCGCACTCCTTACCGGTTATGTGGCAGAAAATGAACACGACGAAGCCAGATTTGTTGCCGATGAAATTCGAGAGCTCCAACGAGATGGAAAATCACGGCCAGGGGAGACCGCAATTTTTTATCGCACGAATGCACAATCACGCGTCTTTGAAGAAGTATTTATGCGTGGAGCGTTGCCATATAAAGTCGTTGGTGGATTACGATTCTATGAACGTCGCGAAGTTAAGGATTTATTGGCATATCTAAGGGTGTTAGCTAACTTAGAGGATGAGGTTTCCCTCCGCAGAATCATTAATCTACCTAAACGTGGAATCGGCGATACATCTCTAGATTATGTGGATCAATTTGCAAGAGCGCAAGGAATATCTTTTTGGGAGGGTTTGCTTAGATATTCAGAGGCACCAGGGTTATCAGCACGTGCAGCGCAATCGATTCAAGAGTTTACATCAATGATTAGCGCTCTCCACGTTTTAGTTGAAGCTAAGACGCGACCATCGGTAATCGTTGAGGCGGCACTCGAACAATCAGGTTTATTGAAGGAGTTAGCCGATAGCACCGACCCTCAAGATGAGGTCCGTGTTGAGAATTTAAGGGAATTAGTGGCGGTTTCTATGGAGTACGAGGAGCGCGAGTTTGAAGAGCTAATTGAAGATGAAGAGATTTCATTGGCAGGCTTCTTGGAAAAGGTCTCCTTAGTTGCCGATGCTGACGAGATTCCAGAAGGTGATGACCATGGTGGAGTTGTAACAATGATGACTTTACATACGGCTAAAGGTCTTGAATTCCCAACAGTATTTTTAACTGGAATGGAAGATGGAGTATTTCCACACTCTCGAACTCTTGACGAAAAGGACGAGGTTGAGGAAGAGCGACGCCTAGCTTACGTAGGCTTAACTCGGGCACGAGAACGGCTTTATATTTCACGTGCGCAATATCGCTCAACATGGGGTGCACCAAATTACAATCCGCCGTCACGTTTTTTAGATGAAATACCGGAAGATGTAATTGAATGGCGCAATGAGAGTTCAACGTCGCTGTCACCATCGTTGATAAAGCGATCTCGAGTTGCAGCGTCACCGCCGCCGCGCGCAACTGGCAAGAAAATTTCCTCAATCGAACTGAGCGTCGGAGAACGTGTGTCACATGACACATTTGGTTTAGGCACCGTAATTTCGGTGGCAGGTGAGGCAGATAAGGCGGAGGCGACAATTAAATTTGGACAATATGGCGAGAAGCGATTGCTGCTGCGTTATGCACCCGTTGAGAAGCTCTAGGATTACCCCCTAATCATGATATGGAGTACTTGTGGATCTCTTTGAATATCAAGCCCGTGACTTATTTGAAAAGCATGGCGTCCCAGTTTTACCTGCAGCTATAGCGACCACGCCTGATGAGGCCGAAGTAGCCGCAAGAAATATCGGTGGAAAAGTTGTCGTGAAGGCACAAGTAAAAACCGGTGGGCGCGGAAAAGCCGGAGGTGTGAAGCTTGCAGAGGATGCCGCCGATGCGCGGATAAAAGCAGGCGCAATTCTCGGAATGGACATTAAGGGTCACATAGTTCGCACCGTCATGATTGCAGCTGCGGCCCCCATTGAATCCGAGTATTACCTAGCAATTCTCCTTGATCGCTCAAACCGAACATTCCTAGTTATGGCCTCAGTCTCTGGTGGAATGGACATCGAAGAGGTGGCTCACACCGCTCCTGAAAAATTAGCCAAGATTCCAGTTTCCGCAGTCGATGGAATTAGTGCTGCAAAGGCGCGAGAGATTGTTAGTGCAGCTAAATTTCCTCTTGATGTAGCAGACCAAGTTGCCGAAGTTTTGTTGAAGCTTTGGGAAGTTTTTCAATCTGAGGATGCAACTTTGGTGGAAGTCAATCCACTCGTGAAGACTAAAGATGGAAAAATAATCGCACTTGATGGGAAAATCACTTTAGATGACAACGCTGAGTTCCGTCAGAGTGAGCATGCGGCTCTGGTCGATCACGAGGCAACAAACGAATTAGAAGCAGCCGCGAAGGCGAAAGATTTAAATTATGTGAAACTAGATGGACAAGTTGGAATTATTGGCAACGGCGCTGGACTGGTAATGAGCACGCTCGACGTTGTTGCATATGCTGGGAAAAAGTATGGCGGAGTTTTACCGGCAAACTTCCTAGATATTGGTGGAGGTGCTTCGGCTCAGATTATGGCCGATGGTCTTTCGATTATTCTCGGTGATAGCGATGTTAAGAGTGTTTTCGTAAATGTCTTTGGTGGCATTACTTCATGTGATGAAGTTGCAACTGGAATTGTTCAGGCGCTTGAACTTCTTGGTCCTAAAGCTACCAAACCCATCGTTGTTCGTTTAGATGGCAACAATGTATTAGAGGGTCGTGCAATTTTGGCCAAAGCGGGGCACCCATTAATCGAACAAGTCGACACAATGGATGGAGCAGCAGACCGTGCTGCAGAGTTGGCGGCGTTATAAATGGCAATTTTTCTCGATGAAAACTCGGTTGTAATCGTTCAAGGCATGACTGGCTCTGAGGGCACCAAACACACTCGTCGTATGTTGGCATCCGGAACTAAGGTCGTTGGAGGAGTGACGCCAGGCAAAGGTGGGCAGATCGTTGATATCGATGGTCACCAACTACCAGTGTTTAACACTGTCGCGCAGGCGATGAGTGCGACAGGGGCAAATACTTCTGTTGTTTTTGTTCCACCAAAATTTGCCAAAGCCGCAGTCATTGATGCAATTGATTCAGCCATGCCTCTAGTAGTTGTAATTACAGAGGGTATCCCCGTTCACGATACCGCAAGCTTTTATGCCTACTCAGTAAGCAAAGGAACTACACGCATCATTGGCCCTAACTGTCCTGGATTAATAAGTCCTGGGAAATCTAATGTTGGAATTATTCCAGCCGACATTACGGGTGCGGGTCCAATCGGCTTGGTTTCAAAATCTGGAACGCTTACGTACCAAATGATGTACGAGCTTCGTGATATCGGTTTTAGTACGGCAATTGGAATCGGTGGAGATCCCGTTATTGGAACAACTCACATCGATGCACTACGAGCATTTCAAGATGATCCTGATACAACAGCGATTGTTATGATTGGTGAGATCGGTGGCGATGCTGAAGAGCGGGCAGCTGCATTTATTGCAGATTATGTAACTAAGCCCGTGGTTGGATATGTCGCCGGATTTACTGCCCCTGAAGGCAAAACAATGGGACATGCAGGTGCAATTGTCTCTGGCTCATCTGGAACTGCACAGGGAAAGAAAGATGCACTGGAAGCTGCCGGCGTAAAAGTCGGCCAAACTCCCAGTGAGACCGCTCAGTTGTTGCGCGAAATCTTGGGGCGCTAAAGAAAATGTTCGCACGTGTACTTGGGTCGACGTTGACCCAAGTACTGCGTAGTGTTGCGTTAGTTCTACTCCCAGTCTCTTTTATCGCCTTACTAGCATGGGCTACAGCCGGTAGTGCCACTGGAAACACCGGAGATCCATTACGCGCCGCGATATGGATTTGGCTGGGTGCACATCACATTCCATTCACTCTTTCCCTGCCTCCAGCAAATGCCGCTGGATTTCTATCCTATTTGCCACTCGGAGCTTTAGTAATTCCAGTTTTAGCAGTTCGAAATGGCGTGGCGCGGGTCATTGATCGACTAGATGGAAATCCATCACTTCTCACCGCAGCTCGAATACTTTTTGCCATTCTTTATAGTGGCATTGGAACTCTCTTTGCATTCTTTAGTTCAACCTCGGCAGTTACACCAATGTGGTATCTGGCACCTGTTTTCTTGCTTCCACTAACTTTGATCAGTGCGGCAAGCGTGGGCCGTCGATTGATTTTCGGACAGGCGATTTTCTATAGCACTCGAATACTTTCACTCTTATTAGGAATCTCATCAATTGTCTTTGGAGCATTAATCTTCATTAATCTCTCTACTGTTAAGAGTTTAACTATGGTTCTTGAGCCTGGAATAATAGGAGGCTTCTTACTTCTACTTCTTAACATTCTCTATATCCCAAATGCAGTAATCGCCACACTTAGTTACTTTTCAGGCGCTGGCTTTGCAATTGGCACCGGCTCCATAATTTCACCGCTCAGTTATCACCTCAATTCAATTCCAGCATTTCCATTGTTAGGAGCACTTCCATCCAACACATCTCGTTTTGCACTTTTTGGAATTTTAGTCATTGTTTTATCAGGTGTGCTACTTGCAAGTTGGACTGTGACGCTAAGTTCCAGAATTCTGATTCAATCACTGTGTATTTCAGTAGTTATCACCGCACTTATTGCATATGCTGGAAGCGGAGCCTTAATTACTGAGGCCATGTCTGCCATGGGAGTATCACCCTGGAAATTCACTCTCGCACTCAGCGGAGAATTAATAGTTGGAGCTTTACTCGCACTATATCTTCCACGAATTGGGAGGCGATAGTGGCGTGCAGGCTAGTAATTTTGGCGTCAGGAACTGGCTCCATTGCTCAGGCAATAATTGATGCCCACGAGCTAGATATCGAAGTTGTTGCAGTTCTAAGTGATCAAATTACCTCTCAAGTTTTAGAGAGAGCGAAAACCGCTGGAATTCCGAGTGAGTGCATTCCGGTTGGTAATTCACGAGAGCTGTGGAACATCGAAATTATTGAAAAAACTGCGGCCCTTGAACCAGATCTAGTTGTCAGTGCAGGCTTCATGCGGATTTTGCCACCTGAATTTGTCAATCGTTTTCCGACCATAAATATTCATCCCTCCCTGTTGCCCGATTTTCCTGGGGCTCATGCCGTGCGCGATGCTTTAGTCGCTGGCGTTCTAACCACTGGTTCAACTGTTCATTGGGTTGATGCAGGTGTCGACACTGGACCGATAATTACACAGATGCAGGTGCCGGTACTTCCACATGATGATGAAAGAACTCTTCATGAGAGAATTAAGAAAGTAGAACGAGGTCTCATGATTGCGACCATCGCCCTAATCCTTCCAACACTGGAGCAACATGTCTGAACTAAAACCTATACGCCGTGCCCTAGTCAGCGTCTATGACAAGACACGACTTCAGGAGATAGGAAAGATATTGGGTGAAGCAGGAGTCGAAATTCTCTCTACTGGTTCAACTGCTGCAGCGCTATCAGCAGCAGGTATTCCAGTAACAGAAGTGAGTGCTTACACAGGTTTCCCGGAAATCATGGGTGGACGTGTAAAGACGTTACATCCTCGTGTGCACTCCGGAATCTTGGCCGATCACAATAACCCCGACCACATGGCAGCGATAGCTGAGTTAAATATTGATCCATTTGATTTAGTCATTATTAATCTCTATCCCTTTGCGCAAACAATTGCATCAGGGGCCAGTTTTGCTGAATGTATCGAACAGATAGATATTGGCGGGCCATCAATGTTGCGCGGTGCAGCCAAGAATCACGGCTCAGTTGCAGTAATTAGTCAAACATCTCAGTACGACGAGTTGATTAATGCAGTTAAATCCGGTGGATTTACTTTGGCCGAGCGCCGGGCGTTAGCTCTTAAGGCTTTCAGGACAACTGCTGAGTATGACTTAGCAATCGCTAACTGGCTTGGGCACAGTGAAGAACTACCTGATTGGTTCGGTCGCATTTACCATCGCGAAAACTCGCTTCGATATGGGGAAAATCCCCATCAAAGCGCCGCGATTTATTCAGGTGGAGCTGCCGGTATTGTCGGGGCCATTCAATTACACGGCAAGGAGATGTCATTTAATAATTACACCGACGCCGATGCTGCTTGGCGCGCAGCCCTTGATCACAAAGATCCATGTGTGGCCATCATCAAGCATGCCAATCCATGTGGAATCGCAACGGCCAGCGATATTGCAACAGCGCACAAAAAGGCGCACGACTGTGATCCAGTTTCTGCATTTGGTGGTGTAGTTGCAGCTAATCGTGAAGTTACTCTGGAAATGGCGAACCAACTCTCTGAAATATTTACCGAGGTTGTCATAGCACCGAGTTATGAGGCAGGTGCTGTAGAACTTCTAGCTAAAAAGCCATCGATTCGAATTCTTCAATGTGGTGTTTCAAAAATTTCTTCAACTGAGATGCGTCCAGTATCTGGCGGAATTTTATTGCAACACACGGATTTAATTGATGCGCCAGGTGATTCACCCACGAACTGGAAGCAAGTCAGTGGAGAACCTGCCAGTGCTGAAATCATGAAGGAGCTCGAGTTTGCTTGGAGATCGGTGCGCGCAGTAAAAAGCAATGCAATTGTATTGAGCAGAAATGGCGCATCAGTTGGAATTGGAATGGGACAGGTTAATCGTGTCGATTCTGCGCGTTTAGCGGTGGCACGCGCAGGGGATCGAGTTAAAGGATCGGTTGCAGCAAGTGATGCCTTCTTCCCCTTTGCCGATGGCCTACAAATTTTGATTGATGCAGGAATTAGTGCCGTAGTTCAACCTGGTGGAAGTGTTCGCGATGAGGAAGTTATTGAGGCGGCTCAAAGCGCTGGCGTTGCGATGTTTTTCACAGGTACACGCCATTTCTCTCACGCATAGGGCTGCAATAGGATTGCTCGTATGAGCGCACAGATACTAGATGGCAAGGCACTTGCAGCTTCGATTAAATCCCAACTCGCAGTTCGAGTAGTCGAACTCAAATCTCGAGGAATCACACCGGGTCTGGGCACGGTACTGGTCGGCGATGACCCTGGCTCGCACTCTTATGTAGGTGGAAAGCATCGCGACTGTCATGAAGTGGGAATTAATTCAATTCGTGTAGACCTTTCAGCCGATGCTACAGAGGCCGATGTCATGGCTGCAATTAGAGATCTCAATGCATCATCTGAATGCACTGGCTACATTGTGCAACTTCCTTTGCCTAAGGGAATTAATACCCAACGAGTACTAGAGGCGATTGATCCCTCTAAAGATGCCGATGGATTGCATCCCATGAACTTAGGCCGATTGGTCTCAGGCTATGACGCGCCTTTGCCATGTACGCCGCATGGAATTGTTGAACTTTTAACGCACTACGGAATTAGTACCAAAGGTGCTGAAGTGACGGTAATTGGGCGAGGACTCACAGTTGGTCGACCACTTGGATTATTGCTTACACGAAAGCAGGAAAATGCAACTGTAACCTTGACCCATACTGGAACAAAAGATTTGCTCACCCACACCAAGAACGCCGACATTATTGTTGCAGCGATTGGCCAAGCACATTTCTTAAAGGCTGAGATGATTAAAGCCGGCGCAGTTGTAATTGATGTTGGAATATCGCGTACCGATGCTGGCTTGCTGGGCGATGTGGATCCCGGTGTCATGAACGTCGCATCGTGGGTTGCACCAATGCCAGGTGGAGTCGGTCCTATGACACGTGCGATGTTGATAAAAAATGTAGTCGATGCATGCAGCTAAAAATCCGCGTTTTAGGGGCTCTTAGCAACGCATCTATACTCATTGGCATCGCCTTAGGTATCGGTGGAATCGTGCGAGGTGGGTCACTTTTTATCGCCATCGGAACAGCTGGTGTAGCGTTAAAAGCACGGAGTTCACGTAAGTTTGACTTTTATTTTCCACTCATTATCGCTATCGCTCTATTTGTACTGGCAGTTGCACTTCCTCGTGGGCGGTAGAGTTGGCTTAGTGCCACGCAGAGTTAATAGAGGGAGTACGCCATGGGCGGAAAAGTCACAGTAGTCGGTGCAGGTTTTTATGGTTCAACAACCGCACTTCGATTAGCCGAATACGATATTTTCGACACGGTAGTTCTCACCGATATTGTCGACGGTAAGCCAGAGGGTTTAGCCCTTGATATGAATCAATCTCGATCCATTGAGGGTTTTGAGACAAAGATTATTGGTGCCACAACTACTGCCGAAGGTGGCGGGTATGAGGCAACGGCAAACTCTGACGTGGTTGTTATTACTGCAGGTCTTCCGCGCAAGCCTGGCATGAGTCGCATGGATTTAATCGGCGTCAACGCTGGGATAGTTCGCGGCGTTGCCGAGAATATTGCAAAGCACTCACCGAATGCCGTAATAATTGTTGTATCAAATCCACTCGATGAGATGACAGCTCTTGCACAACTTGCAACGGGTTTTCCTAAGAACCGCGTGATGGGTCAAGCAGGGATGCTAGATACTGCACGCTTTACTAACTTCGTGGCTGAAAAACTTGCCGTAAAAGTTGGCGCAGTTAAAACTCTTACTCTGGGATCTCATGGTGACACGATGGTTCCAGTTCCAAGTCGCTGCACAGTGAATGGACAAGCACTCAGTAATCTCTTATCTCAGGAAGAGATTGATGAATTAGTCGATCGCACTCGCAACGGTGGCGCCGAAGTTGTCGCACTCCTTAAGACAGGCTCGGCGTATTACGCACCCTCTGCTGCAGCTGCTCGTATGGCAAAAGCTGTTATTGAAGATTCAGGTGCCGTTATGCCGGTATGTGCTTGGGTAGATGGTGAGTATGGAATCTCTGGTGTCTATCTTGGTGTTGAAGCCGAGATTGGTCGCAATGGAGTTAATAAAGTTGTTGAAAGTGAACTCACTGAAGTAGAAGTAGCCGCTCTTAAAGCCGCCGCTGAAGCGGTACGTGCAAAGCAAGCCGATGTCCAAACACTCTAAATAGGGAGCTCAACGTATGGCCAAGATCAAAGTAGAAGGAACCGTAGTCGAGCTAGATGGCGACGAGATGACTCGCATCATCTGGCAGTTCATCAAGGAGTCGTTAATTCTTCCTTATCTAGATGTGAACCTTGATTACTACGACCTCGGTATGGAGAACCGTGATGCAACCGATGATCAGGTAACGATTGATTCAGCACATGCTATTCAAAAACATGGAGTAGGTGTTAAGTGCGCAACTATCACACCCGATGAGGCACGCGTTGAGGAGTTCGGACTTAAAAAGATGTGGAAATCTCCAAATGGCACCGTTCGTAACATCTTGGGCGGTGTGATTTTTCGCGAGCCAATCATCATCAGTAATGTTCCACGCTTAGTTCCTCATTGGACTAAGCCAATCGTTATTGGACGTCACGCATTCGGTGACCAGTACCGTGCCACTGATTTCTTGGTACCAAGTGCCGGTAAGTTAACGATGACATTTGTGCCTGCGGATGGTTCAAAGCCCGTCGAATATAACGTCTTTGATTTCCCATCTTCAGGTATTGCAATGGGTATGTACAACATGGATGATTCAATCCGCGATTTCGCGCGCGCTTCCCTTAACTACGGACTTAACCGTAACTTCCCCGTTTATCTCTCGACTAAGAACACAATTCTGAAGGCATATGACGGCCGCTTCAAAGATATCTTTGAAGAGATTTTCCAAGCCGAATTTAAAACCGCATTTGATGCTGCAGGTATTTGGTATGAACACCGCTTAATTGACGACATGGTTGCAATGTCACTTCGCATGGAGGGTGGATATGTCTGGGCATGCAAGAACTATGACGGCGATGTCCAATCTGACACTGTTGCACAAGGGTATGGCTCACTTGGATTAATGACATCGGTGCTAA
This sequence comes from Candidatus Planktophila sp., assembly GCA_030681675.1. Taxonomy (NCBI): domain Bacteria; kingdom Bacillati; phylum Actinomycetota; class Actinomycetes; order Candidatus Nanopelagicales; family Candidatus Nanopelagicaceae; genus Candidatus Planktophila; species Candidatus Planktophila sp. The sequence goes on along the minus strand of JAUXRP010000003.1, from coordinate 219,097 downwards.
TGACTCCAGATGGAAAGATTGTCGAGTCCGAAGCCGCTCATGGCACTGTGACTCGTCACTACCGTGAGCACCAAAAAGGGAAAACAACATCAACAAATCCAATTGCATCAATCTTTGCTTGGACTCGAGGCTTAGCACACCGTGCAAAGTTAGATAACAACTCCGAACTTGCTGCATTCTGTGCAACGCTTGAGCGTGTTTGCATCGAAACTGTAGAGCAGGGCAAGATGACTAAGGATTTAGCGATTCTGATCTCTAAAACTGCGCCTTGGCAGACAACGCAAGAGTTCTTGGCATCCATTGATGAAAACCTAAAGAAGGCCATGGCTTAATAAGGGATAAAAATGCAGACTAAAGTTTTTGTCGTCGATGATCATGAGCTTGTTCGAAAGGGCTTAATAGATCTAATCGACGCTGAAGAGGATTTGTCAGTGGTCGGAAGTGCGGCAAATTGCCAAGATGCAATAGTTAATTTTGCAACTTTAGATGCTGATGTAGCAGTTTTAGATGTGCGCCTGCCAGATGGAAATGGCATTGAACTCTGCCGAGAGCTTATATCCATGAAACCTGCCCTGCAGGTATTGATGTTGACATCTTTTCAGGATGATGAAGCCCTACTAGGTGCAGTACTTGGAGGGGCTGTTGGTTATTTAATTAAGGATATAAAGAATTTAGAACTCCTGGCTTCAATTCGTAAGGTTGCAGCTGGAGAGAGTTTTCTCGATACGAAGTTAATCTCTTCTGTGACTAATCGCCTACGTGAAAATAAAAACCCCGCTAGTGAAATCTACGAACTGACCGATCAAGAACAACGCGTCCTTGAATTTATTGGCGAGGGTATGACCAACAGAGAGATTGCAAAAAATATGTTCTTGGCCGAAAAGACAGTTAAAAACTATGTTTCTTCACTTCTTAGAAAATTGGGGCTTGAACGCCGCACCCAAGCTGCGGCAATGGCCGTGAGATTGAGCGTAGGTAGAAGTTAAAGGCTTGCCCGCCACATAGTTCGAGTACCAGAAGCACCATCTTTAATAATCTCAAACTCCCCACCCCTTGCCACGGCGCGCCGTTCAAGGTTTAGGAGCCCGCTCTTGCGCCTACCTGAAACATATCCCTTTCCATTATCCACGACGCGAATTTCACAATACGTTTGGTTAGCAAGTACTACAAGGTCAATCTTAGTAGCATCTGCATGTCGAATAGCATTAGTAACAAGTTCGCGTATAACTGGAATAACTTGGCCAGCTAACTCTTCTCCAATTACGGTGTCTATTGGACCAATGAAACTGTATGAAATTTGGAATCCAGCAGTGGTACTTAGTGAGGCAACTTCGCTCACAATTAAAGTTCGAATATCTGCGATGGGATGTTTATCTTGTAGCGCAAAGATTGTAGTCCTAATTTGCTGGACTGTTGAATCAAGATTATCCAACGTACTTTGAATCTTTGTTAAAGATTCTGCTGAGAGTGAAGGATCCAGCGCAACCGACTGTAGCGAAATTCCCGAGGCAAACAGCCTTTGAATAACTAAGTCATGCAAATCTCTAGCTATTCGCTCACGCTCTGCTAAGACGCTGACTTGGTTTTGTGCAATATGGCCGCGATAACTATCAATGGCAACACCAGCAGCCGACGCTAAAACAACCACAAGTTGTTCATCTTCTTCGGTGAAATCTCTTCCATTGCGCTTTTGTGTCAAATAGATACTTCCGTAGAGCTCGTTACGAATTCGAATTGGAACGCCTAAGAATCCCGACATCGCAGGATGTCCTTTTGGAAAGCCAACTGAAGATGGATGGTCCTTTATTACTGAGACACGCAGTGGCTGCGGAACTGCAAGTAAATGCCCAAGTAGACCTTTTCCTTCAGGGAAAGTATCGATTTCGTCGGCCGTTTCATCACTCATGCCGACATATGTGAAATCTTCAAGAGTTCCATCGGGAGTAATAGAGCCAAGAGCTCCATAAGTACAGTCAGTTATGAGAACTGCATTTTGTATTAGTCGCTTAAGTGAAGTCTTTAAGTCTTGACCCTTAGCAACATCCATAACGGCTTCAGAGAGCGCACTGAGCCGGGTGACATCCATGGCAAGAGTCTGCCGAATATCACCCGGAATGACGAGTTTCCTTTTAACTTCTAGCTTCTGCGCCTTTACGTGTGTAGAACCACCATGCAATGGCAGTACCTACCACAGCAAAGAGCGCAACACCTTGAAAGAAGCCGGCCGGTGCCATAAGTGAAAGTAGTACTCCAAAGATAAAGGGACCGAAAGCGGCGATGGCCCCGGTCCATCCAAGTACTCCACCTGCCTGTCGAGGTTCAAAGATCATTGGCATTTGCTTAAACGTGCTGGCATTGCCAACACCGGCGAAAAAGAAAATCGCCATCATTCCCCAGAAAAAACTCATGAAGTCATCACTGCTTGAAGGGGAGAGCTGACCAGATGTAAAGAATGCCGACAACGCGATACCTAGACCCGATACGAAGGTAAGAACTCCTCCACCTAATCGATCGGCAATTGGTCCACTCATTACTCGTGCTGCAGAGCCAACTAGTGGTCCAAAGAATGCAAACTTTACTGGGTCGGGCGCATTCGCAAACTCTCCAAAAAGGTTCTTAATGAGTAGACCAAACTGTGCAGAAAATCCTGCGAAAGTTCCAAAAGTCATAAAGTAGAGAATTGTCATTAACCACGTGTGTTTGTTGTTGAAGATGTCAAGTTGATCCTTAACACCACGTGAGGTAACAGGTACCGACTTCAAAAACTTCCAAGAGATGATAACTGAGAGAATTACAAATGGAACCCAGACGAGACCGGCATTTTGATACCAGACTGATTTATCAATCCCTTTTACCTCATCGACAAATCGCTGTGGCGCACCGAGAGTTGCACCGAACATTGCCGAACCAACGATTATTGGAGTGAGGAATTGAATAATACTGACTCCGAAGTTTCCAACACCGGCTTGAATACCGAGAGCTAAACCCTGTTTAGATTTAGGGAAGAAATAAGAGGTACTCGGCATAAAGCCCGAAAATACTCCGCCGCCAATTCCAGAGAGAAAGGCGAGAATCAATAATGCTACGTAAGGTGTCGATGGTGAGCGCACTGCAAATGACCAACCGACGAGTGGAAATAAAAGTAGAGCTGTTGAGTAGGTAACTAATTTGCGCGTTCCTAAAATTGGTGGAAGGAACATCCAGATTAAACGCAGACCACCACCTGCAAGTCCAGGCATTGCAGCAAGCCAGTAAAGCTCCTTCTTGCTTAGGTCAAAGCCTAAGTTATTGAGTTTTGGCGCTAAGGCTGAGACTAAGAACCAGCTCATGAAGCCAAGTGTCAACGCATAGGTAGTTACCCACAGTGTCTTCCAAGCGATTGTGGACTCCCACTTTCCCTCGGCATTTGGATCCCAGGATTCGAGCCACTCAGAGGATTTATTTTTTGCTGCAGACATTTCAATCTCCATTCATTTGAGAGTTGTCGTAATCAATCTGGTTTTTAAGTGTCGGGCTAGCCTTGTGCAGCATTTTCACTATTACTACATGCATCCAAACTGTTGCGATGAGAGTCAATAAGAAGAGAACGACAAAGGTCGATTGAGGCAGGCCAGTCCAATCTCGGACATAAACGAATAGTGGTGGTAGTAAGAAACCACCAAGTGCTCCTAGCGTTCCAACAAGTCCTCCAACAGCACCGACATCGTTAGGGAAGTACTCTGGAATGTGCTTAAAGACTGCAGCCTTTCCTATACCCATAGAACATCCGACAATAAAAAGTAGAGCGGTAAATGGCACTACTCCTAAACTATATGGCAAAACCTCTCTTGGTCCATCCGGCGTATTTAAAACGATGTAACCAAATGGTGCGGCTAAAAAAAGCAGAGCCATTAACATGGAAAGAAAAGTTCCATACATTAAGCGACGTGCCCCCATATTGTCAGAAATATAGCCACCAAGTGGGCGAAGCAGAGAGGCCGGAAAGATGAATAGCGCAGTTAACAGTGCGGCATTCTGTAGCTCTAAACCATAAACCGAGACATAGTATTTTGGCATCCAAGAGGCAAGGGCGACATATGCTCCAAATACAATCACATAGTAGAAAGAAAATCTCCACACCTGCATATATTTTAACGGCGCAAACATCTCTCGCAAAGGCCTAGAGTTCTGAAGATTTTTCGAGTCCGCAGGTGTGAAAAACTGTATGGCACCAGCGGTCAGGACTAGTAGCACTGCATACAAGGCAGGCACAAAACGCCAACCACCAGGAATGATTCCACCGAGGTATGAACCACCAACCGTGCCTGCGATAACTGTCGGACCGATAAACTTTGTAGCCGATGCTCCAACATTTCCTGCACCAAAAACACCCAACGCAAAGCCTTGCCGGCTGCGATCAAACCAGTGCGAGTTCCAGGCAATTCCAACACTAAATAAATTGCCGGCAAAGCCGACAAAGAAGGCTAAAACAAGTAACCAGGTATATGTCAGTTCAATATGTGCCAAGAGGTAAGCAGGGATAGAGGTAGTTAGCAACATCGTCACGGTTACTTTCTTGCCACCAATTCGATCTGCAAGAACGCCTAAAAGTAAGCGCCAGATTGAACCATTTAGAATAGCAACCGATGAAAGCCAGGCTAATTGAGAATCACTAATTCCAAACTCTTTCTGAATCGGAATTCCGAGAACTCCGAACATTAACCAAACTGCAAACATTAAAGTAAATGCAAATGTTGAAAGTGTTAGCACTCTCCCAGAACCGATGCGCTGCGACATGAAAACCCCTACTTTCTAAACAAATCCTAAGGAAAGAGTGCTCTTTTTAGGCCGGTGAAAATAGGGTCTTTGTACCTATATTGACGCGGGCTTATGCGAGAGACAATTGTGATATGAAAAGCAACATGCCCACAGGATTAGATATTGAAGAATCATTAGTCAAGCTCGGACGTTATTTTTCAAAAGGGGTAGTCTCTGATGATCTTCGTTCGATCACAAAAACTGGTGGGCGCGAAGGTGATGATTTTTATCGTGATCGTTGGAGCCATGACAAAGTAGTTCGATCTACACATGGAGTTAATTGCACGGGATCATGTTCATGGAAAGTTTATGTTAAAGATGGAATCATCACTTGGGAAACTCAACAGACTGACTATCCATCAGTTGGACCAGACTCTCCAGAGTACGAACCTCGTGGCTGTCCACGAGGTGCAGCTTTTTCTTGGTACACATATTCACCAACTCGGATTCGTTTTCCATATATACGGGGTCTGCTTTTGGATATGTATCGCGAGGCTAAATCTCGTTTAGGTGATCCAGTTTTGGCCTGGGCCGACATCATGGATGATCCGATTCGTCGTACAAAATATCAAAAGGCCCGAGGTAAAGGCGGACTAGTTCGCGCGCAATGGGCGGAGATCTCTGAAATCATTGCAGCTGCACATGTACATACAATTAAAAAGTATGGCCCTGATCGAGTATTTGGTTTCTCGCCAATCCCAGCTATGTCGATGGCATCCCATGCCTCAGGTGCACGTTTTATCTCACTCATGGGTGGCTCGATGCTCTCCTTTTATGATTGGTATGCCGACCTTCCAGTTGCATCTCCGCAAGTATTTGGTGATCAAACCGATGTTCCAGAATCTGCAGATTGGTTTAACTCCTCATATTTAATTATGTGGGGCTCGAATGTTCCGGTAACTCGTACCCCTGATGCCCACTTCATGACTGAGGCTAGATACCGTGGTCAAAAAGTAATAGCTATTAGCCCCGATTACGCCGATAACACCAAGTTTGCTGATGAATGGGTCGCGCCGCATCCAGGTACCGATGGCGCACTCGGTATGGCAATGGGACATGTTATTTTGAAAGAGTTTTTTGTTGATAAACAAACTCCACGATTTACTGAGTATGTAAAAAGGTTTACCGATCTTCCATATCTAGTCTCACTGCGTGAAAAAGACGGTGCATGGGTACCTGACAAATTCCTTGTCGCATCTGATTTAGGCGACACCTCAGAGGGCTCAAAGTTCAAGACCGTTGTTCTAGATTCAACTAACGGTAAGACATACATCCCTAATGGATCACTGGGTCATCGCTACAACGATGATTCGATGGGTAAATGGAACTTAGATTTAGAGGGCGTAGATCCACTACTTAGCATTTATGGTCGAAATGAAGCTTCTTCGGCATCTATTCTTCTGCCTCGTTTTGATTTGGGACAAAAAGAATCAGAGAGCGGAGGAGTGCTTCATCGCGGGGTTCCAACAATTCAAATTGGCGACAAGAAAGTTACAACAGTTTTTGATTTAATGCTTGCTCAATATGGTGTTGGACGCGAAGGTCTTGAAGGTGATTGGCCAACTGATTACACCGACACATCTCCGTACACACCTGCATGGCAAGAGGAGATTACAAATGTTCCAGCGGCTCAAGCAATTCGTATAGCGCGCGAGTTCGCACAAAATGCCGATGAGTCCGAGGGCCGTTCAATGATTCTTCTCGGGGCTGGCACAAATCACTGGTTCCACTCCGACACTATGTATCGAACATTCTTAGCCCTTGTTACTTTAACGGGTTGCCAAGGCGTCAATGGTGGGGGATGGGCACATTATGTTGGCCAAGAAAAATGCCGCCCCGTAACAGGATGGGCGCAGTTAGCTTTTGGCGCCGACTGGGCACGGCCACCACGCCAGATGATTGGCACTGCTTTTTGGTATGTATCAACGGATCAATGGCGCTATGACGGATTAAAGTCTGAGCTCCTTGCAACGCCTCTTGGAGAAAATCGCTTCGAGAATATGAGTGCCATTGATGTTATGGCCAAATCAGCACGAATGGGATGGATGCCTTCCTATCCATCGCTTAATCGCAACTCATTAGATTTAGTTGATGAAGCTCGCGCATTAGGGGTAGAGCCTTCGGTTCACGTTGTCAACGAATTAAAAAACGGAAATCTAAAATTTGCAATAGAGGATCCCGATGCGCCAGAAAACTGGCCACGTGTATTAACTGTATGGCGTGCAAATATTCTCGGCTCTTCAAGCAAAGGAAATGAATACTTCCTTAAGCATTTACTCGGTACTGATAACTCGGTACGTGCCGAAGAAAACGGCCCAGATGCCAGACCACGTGATGTGAAGTGGCAAGAGAATGCACCAGAAGGAAAGTTAGATTTACTAGTCTCCATCGATTTTAGAATGACAAGCACCGGCTTATTCGGGGATATTTTGTTGCCAGCAGCTACGTGGTATGAAAAGCATGATCTATCAAGTACTGACATGCATCCATTTATTCATGCCTTTACTCCTGCTATTAATCCACCTTGGGAAACAAAGACCGATTACGACATCTTTCAGATGCTGGGTCGCCAAGTTGCCGAATTATCGAAAGGACATTTAGCTGAGCGCGAAGATATCGTGGTTGTGCCTCTTTTACACGACACTCCAGATGCAATGGCAAATCCAAGTGGAGTTGTTGCGGACTGGAAAGATGGAATCGTAGAACCGATTCCAGGTCTAACAATGCCAAAGTTGGTTGTTGTAAAACGCAATTACACCCAACTTGGTGAAAAAATGGGTGCCCTTGGCCCTCTCCTTGACCAACTGGGTACTAATACAAAGGGTGTACCAGTCAGCGTTCTGCCTGAGATCGAACTATTACGCCATAAAAATGGAGTTATCTCTCATGGCGTTGCCGAGGGTCGACCATCACTTGCTCGCGATGTAGATGCCTGCGAAACGATCCTCGCGCTATCGGGTACGACTAATGGACGAATCGCAGTTGCAGGTTTTAGGGCGTTAGAGAAACGCACTGGTCAACAACTCACTGATTTAGCTCTAGATAATGAGGGTAAGCGGATTACATTTGCAGACACTCAGGCCAGACCAGTGCCGGTTATTACAAGTCCTGAATGGTCGGGCTCTGAACATGGTGGCCGGCGATATACCGCATTTGCAATAAATATTGACCGGTTAAAACCTTGGCACACTTTGACCGGTAGACAGCATTTCTTTATTGATCACGATTGGATGAGTGAGCTCGGCGAGCAGATGCCAATCTTTAGGCCGCCGTTAAATATGCATCGCATTTTTGGAAATCAAGGCGATGGTATCGAAAAAGAGGTCACGGTTCGATATTTAACTCCGCACTCTAAATGGTCGATTCACTCTGAATATCAAGACAACCTTTTCATGCTTTCACTCTCACGTGGTGGGCAAGAGATTTGGATGAGTGTTGAGGATGCCGAAACAATTGGTGTTAAAGATAATGAATGGATTGAGGCATATAACCGTAATGGTGTAGTAGTTGCTCGTGCATGTGTTTCGCACCGTATGCCCGCCGGTACAGTATTTATGTATCACGCTAAGGATCGTGTTGTAGATGTCCCTTTGGCGGAAACTTCAGGCAAGCGCGGAGGGATTCATAATTCGTTGACGCGATTAATGATTAAACCTTCACATCTCATCGGCGGCTATGCCCAACTTACATTTGCGTTTAACTACCTTGGACCAACTGGTAATCAGCGCGATGAAATAACTGTTATCCGGCGACGTTCACAAGAGGTGGAGTACTAATGAAGGTCATGGCCCAAATGGGCATGGTGATGAATCTCGATAAGTGCATCGGGTGTCACACATGTTCGGTAACGTGCAAGCAGGCGTGGACAAATCGCACTGGAATGGAATATGCCTGGTTCAACAACGTCGAAACCCGTCCAGGCCAAGGTTATCCACGTGGTTATGAAGATCAAGCCAAAGCAAAGGGTGGCTGGGTTCGTACCTCACGCGGACGACTTCGCTTAAAGGCTGGTAGTCGTGCACGTCGATTGCTCTCAATCTTTTCAAACCCCCGCATGCTTAACATCAAAGATTATTACGAGCCTTGGACATATGAGTACGATAATTTAATTACCGCTCCTCTGGGACAACAGACTCCAGTTGCTCGGCCTAAATCTCTTATTACTGGAAAGCCGATGAAAATTGAGTGGTCTGCCAACTGGGATGATGATTTAGGTGGAGGACCTGAAAATATTGAAAAGGATCCAATCCTAAAAAAACTAGCAGATGATGTTACAACGAAAATAAAACTGGCATTCGAACAGACATTTATGTTCTACCTGCCTCGCATCTGTGAGCACTGTTTAAATCCTGCATGTGTTGCAGCATGTCCATCAGGTGCGATGTACAAGCGCGCAGAAGATGGGATTGTTCTAGTTGATCAGCAACAATGTCGTGGTTGGCGGATGTGTGTCTCTGCCTGCCCATATAAGAAAATCTACTTCAATCATAAGACCGGAAAGGCAGAAAAGTGCACGCTGTGTTATCCACGACTTGAACTTGGTTTACCAACGGTCTGTTCTGAAACATGTGTTGGTCGCCTGCGCTATCTCGGCCTATTCCTCTATGACGCCGATCGCGTCACAGAGGCAGCGTCTACCGAAAATGAAAAGGATTTATATCAGGCGCAACTCGATTTAATCTTGGATCCGAATGATCCTGCCGTCCTTGCCGCCGCCCGTGCCGAAGGGATTCCAGAGGATTGGTTAGTTGCCGCCCAAAACTCGCCTGTTTATAAGTTAGCAAAGGTATACAAGATCGCGCTGCCTCTGCACCCTGAGTATCGAACAATGCCGATGGTTTGGTATGTACCTCCATTGTCTCCAATCGTGGATGTATTAAGTGAAACTGGTCATGACGGCGAAGATGCGGGCAATCTATTTGGTGCAATTAATGCACTTCGAATTCCACTCGCCTATTTGGCCGAGCTCTTCTCTGCCGGCGATGTCGAAGTAGTTGAATCAACGCTGCGTAAACTCTCGGCAATGCGCTCGTATATGCGCGATATCAACTTAGGGCGCGAACCGCGACCTGAGATTCCTGAGGCCGTTGGAATGAATCAAGAGAGTATCTATGAAATGTATCGATTACTAGCAATTGCAAAATATGAAGATCGTTATGTCATCCCTGCAGCACACGCCGAACAGGCTAAGGATCTTGAAAATATGGGACAGAGTTCTGGTTGTTCACTCGATGGCGTTGACCTGGGACCAAACTCGGGACCTTTTGGTCAAGCTTCAGGAAATCCAGTTCCAGTCACGATTGAAAACTTTCATATCATGAAAGATAGGCAGACAAAGTGAGTAAAGAGATCGCCCGTGCTATCGCTGCACAGTGCCTTGTTTATCCAGAGCAGGCCTTTATCGATCGATACGATGAACTAGTAAAACTAGCGACTAGATTAGAGCCAAAACTTCGCAATCCATTGCTTGCCTTTCTAACAATCGCCACTGAAATGCCACTTAATAAACTCCAGGAGCATTACGTCGAAATTTTTGACATGCGCCGAAAGTGTTCACTTTTTCTAACATCGTGGACGCACGGAGATACACGTAACCGAGGAATGGCTTTGGTCTATTTCATTGAAATCTACAAACGCTGCGGTCTAGTGCTTAGTCCCGAAGAGTTGCCGGATCACTTAGCTGTCGTACTTGAGTTTGCTGCCTTGGAAAATCCACATGAAGGAGATTTACTACTTGGTGAACATCAAGCACCGATTCTTCTCATTAAAGATGCCTTACATAAGAGTGGATCCATCTATGCTGGTGTATTGGATGCCGTTGTTGAATCATTGCCGGTAATGACGCCGGAGATTGAAGCGAGAGCCAAGGCGCTTGCAATAGCTGGTCCACCAAAAGAGTTTGTGGGTTTAAGTGGAGCGGTTGCCGTTGCATTAGAACCATTTTCACCCCATAAAGATTTCTCATTAGAAGGAGTTTCACGATGAGTTCAACGAATATTCTCTTATGGTCGGTACTTCCATACATCGCGATTTTTTCATTTGTTATCGGTTTGATGTGGCGCTTTAAATACGACAAGTTTAATTGGACGACACGTTCTTCCCAGATTTATGAAGGCAAGCTCTTAAGCATTGCGGGACCATTATTTCACTTAGGACTCTTTGCCGTTATCGGGGGACATGTTGTGGGACTTTTGATTCCACAAAATTTCACTGATTCACTGGGATTGAGTCAGGAGACGTATCACTTAGGCGCAGTAGTAATGGGAGGTGCCGCCGGGATTGCAACTCTTGTCGGTATTTCACTCTTGATTTATCGCCGCCGGACAAAGGCAATGGTCTTTGCGCAGACTACTAAGAACGACAAGAGCATGTACATATTCTTAGTTGCAACACTATTAACGGGAAGCGCTGCAACGCTTTCAAGTGCCGGTGTCATAGGTGAGGAACACAATTATCGCGAAACTGTTGGACCATGGGTTCGATCGATTCTCACTCTCAATCCCAATGGTGAACTCATGATGGCCAGCCCGGCCGCTTTTAGGATTCATGCAATCGTTGGAATGTCCCTATTTATAATCTGGCCCTTTACTCGGTTAGTGCACGCATTGAGTGCACCAGTTGGATATTTGTTCCGTCCCTCAATTGTCTATCGCACTCGCGATGGTCGTGGCGTAGCAGGCAACCGTAAAGCCCGTCCAGGGTGGGAGCGAAGTAAGTATTAATCGAGATTAAAAAACCCTCGGACCAATCTGGTCCGAGGGTTTTTAAAGTAGAGATTAAATACGCTCTCCAGTAATTGAGCTAAACAAGTGCACTGCAGATGGAATTGCAGTAACGGCAATTGTTTGACCCGCCTTTGGAGGATTCTTTGGGTCCCATCGCACGATAATCTGTGCGCCTTCATCGCCTGCATTTGCAAACTTCACATTTGTATCGGCTGGCTTTCCATACACAAAGGCATCTGAGCCAAGCTCTTCAACAACCTCAACGAGTACATGGAAGCCATCGCTAGCTGGAGTAAAGCCCTCTGGGCGAACTCCAACAGTTACTTGGCTACCTGCAGATACTGGAACTGCGATACCGAGATTTCCAAGCATTGCCTTGCCATCAACGATTGGAGCATTAAGTAAGTTCATGGCAGGAGAGCCAATAAATCCAGCAACAAAAGCATTTGCTGGATTGTCGTAAAGATTTCGCGGTGTATCTACTTGCTGTAGCAAACCATCTTTAAGAACTGCAACGCGATCGCCCATTGTCATAGCTTCAACTTGATCGTGTGTCACATACACAGTTGTGATTCCAAGACGGCGCTGTAATGCAGCGATTTGCGTACGAGTTGCTACGCGCAATTTCGCATCAAGGTTTGATAGAGGCTCATCCATAAGGAAGACCTGTGGTTCGCGAACGATTGCGCGACCCATTGCAACGCGCTGACGCTGTCCGCCAGATAGCGCTTTAGGCTTGCGCTCTAGATATGGCTCAAGATCGAGCAGCTTTGCCGCTTCTAATACACGACGTTCGCGCTCTTCTTTTGGTGTACCCGCAATCTTTAATGCGAAGCCCATATTCTCTGCAACGGTCATATGTGGATACAGTGCATATGACTGAAAGACCATCGCAATATCGCGATCTTTTGGTGCGACATTTGTTACGTCACGATCGCCGATTAAAATTCTTCCAGCATCGACTTCTTCTAACCCTGCCAACATACGAAGTGAAGTTGATTTTCCGCAGCCTGATGGGCCGACTAAAACCAAAAACTCACCGTCATTGACAGTGAGAGTTAATTTATCAACTGCAGGTGCAGTGGTGCCTGGATAGATACGTGATGCTGCGTCAAAAACTACTGATGCCATGAGATTTCTCTCCTTCTCCGGGCAGGTACGTGCCCGACGGTCCGAGGATGAAGGTGATGGCCGGTTGGCCAACGCTGGAAAGAGTACGTGAAAATAGGATCAAATGAAAGGTCACAGGACGTGGCCTATACTTTCCCACATAATGGAATCTCACTCGTTGGGCTCTTTGTTAGGTGATATTGCAATAGTCGCGGCATTGATTCTCACGGCCTCTCTCTTTGTAGCCGCCGAGATTGCCCTCATCTCGCTCCGAGATAGCCAGATTCGCCAAATCGCCCTCCGTGGAAAACGTGGCGCTCGCGTTGCGAAATTAACTGAAAACCCCAACCGTTTCTTAGCCGCAGTCCAAGTAGGAGTGACCGTCTGTGGATTCCTATCGGCTGCCTTCGGTGCTGAAAAACTTGGCGGATACGTGATCCCTTGGCTAGAAGGCCAAGGTCTTTCCTCGGGGGTTAGTACAACCCTTTCAATTATTGGCGTGACCTTAGTGATCGCATATTTTTCACTGGTCTTTGGCGAACTCGTACCGAAACGTCTTGCACTCTTTCGCTCTGAAGAGGTTTCGCTGGCATCGGCTGGATTTATCGATGTAATCGCAAAGATATTCCGCCCAATAATCTGGTTACTCTCTCACTCAACCGACTTTGTCGTACGCATATTTGGAGTTGATCCAAAAGAGCAACGAAGTGCGATGAGTGAAGAAGAGCTTCTTGATTTAGTTGCAGGGCATGCTGCATTAACCGCTGAAGAGCGCGACATCGTTGAAGAGGTTTTTAAAGCATCTGAGCGACAGATTCATGAGGTCATGGTTCCGCGCACTGAAGTTGATTTTATGGATGCCTCGCTCTCTGTTGGTAAGGCGATTGAATTAGCCGTTGATAAAGCTCACTCGCGGTATCCAGTCGTTCGTGGCTCATCCGACGAGGTCGTTGGATTTATCCATGTGCGAGATTTACTGGATACTTCGCTTGCCAGTAAATCCACCAAAATTGTAGAACTTGTTCGCTCGATTTTGTTCATGCCCGGCACCAAAGGAGTTCTACCTGCTTTGACCGAGATGCGTGTGCAGGGCCAGCACCTTGCAATCGTGTTGGATGAATATGGTGGCACTGATGGCATAGTCACATTGGAAGATTTAGTTGAGTGTTTAATCGGTGATATTCGCGACGAATACGATGAAGTAGATGCCGATCTCTTTGTAGAACCGCGGACAGGCGACTTTGAGGTCGATGGCTTGATTTCGATTGAGGATTTAATCGAACAGGTCCAACTTGAAATCCCAGATGGCCCATATGAAACTGCTAGTGGATTTGTAATGCATTATTTAGGGCGAATCCCTAAAGAGCATGATGTCGTAAACTTCAAAGGCCTGCGAATCACGGTGCTTTCTATGGAGGGTAAGCGCGCTGGCCAGTTATTAATATCCCGCACTACGTGATGTGTGAAAGAATCACTCCATGATCATGAAGCGAGTTTTCTCAGGGATTCAACCCACATATGATTCCTTTCATCTTGGCAATTATTTGGGCGCACTTAAGCAATGGGTTGAACTTCAAGAAGGGCACGATGGGTTTTACTGCATTGTGGATTTACATGCCTTATCAGGTGAAATTGAGCCAACGCTTCTGCGAAAGCGAACTTTGTCATCTGCAGCGCAGTTAATTGCACTTGGAATCTCGCCGGAAAAATCAACGCTATTTGTGCAGTCGCAAGTTCCGCACCACAATCAACTAGGTTGGATAATGGAGTGCTTGGCAGGTTTTGGTGAAGCAAGCCGAATGACACAGTTCAAAGATAAGTCAGCTAGAGGCGGATCAGATTCGGCCCGCGTAGGTTTATTTACATATCCAATGTTGCAGGCTGCCGATATTTTACTCTACCAAGCCAATCTGGTACCCGTTGGAGAAGATCAGCGCCAACACATTGAGTTAACTCGAGACTTAGCTGGGCGTTTCAATACTCGCTTTGGCCAGACATTTACAATTCCAGAGAACTATATTTTGAAGAGCGCCGCCAAGATTCTGGATTTACAAGATCCCACTGCAAAGATGAGTAAGTCATCGAGCTCGCTCGTTGGAGTTCTTGAGATTATGGATACTCCCGAGTCGATTGCTAAGAAAATTAAGAGTGCAGCCACTGACACCGGACGCGAAGTTACATTTGATGAGAAGGAAAAACCAGGAATCAGTAATCTTTTAACGATTCACAGCGCTTTGTCGGGTCAAAGCATCACCGCGCTTGAAAGTGAGTTTGAGGGAAAGGGTTATGGTGATTTTAAAACAGCCATTGCCGATGTTGTTGTTGAATGTCTTCGTCCCATTCGCACGAAAGCACTGGAACTTCTAGAGGATGAGAAACACTTGGTTGATCTTTTGCATGGTGGGGCGGCAAAGGCACGCATCGTGGCGGCAGAAACCCTTGAAAATGCCTATAAAAACCTCGGTACCGTCGCTTAATACTGTCAAGGCTAGGTTGAGGGTTCCAAATCGTTATCTTTGTGATGCAAATTCCACGTGATGCGCCTTGAGTTTATTCATGCGTAACTACTAGGCTCATCATCACACATCAACCTTCTATGACACCTTTCGAGGCCGCATAGAAGACCCCTTGGAGGAAAATTGAAGAAGATATTTCGTCTTGTAGCAGTCGTAGCTGCAACAACTCTTGCAGTTACTGCATTTGTTGCACCATCGGCAACAGCAGCATCAAAGGTAAAAGTTGGGCTGGCATATGACATCGGCGGACGTGGCGATAAGTCATTCAACGATTCAGCAGCGGCTGGCCTTGATCGAGCTAAGAAGAAGTTTGGCGTTACTGCTAAAGAGGTAACAGTCACTACTGGTTCAGATTCAGAGCGCGAAGACAAACTCCGCTTGCTTGCAGCAGCTGGATACAACCCAATCATTGCAGTTGGATTTCTTTATGCAGGGCCAATCAAAGCCGTTGCATCTGATTATCCAGATATACAGTTCGGAATCATTGATGATGCATCTGTAGATCTTCTCAACGTTGCAAGTCTTGTATTCGCCGAAGAGCAAGGCTCATACCTTGCAGGCGTTGCGGCAGCACTTGCCTCAAAGTCTGGAAAGATTGGTTACATCGGTGGAGTTCGTATTCCACTTCTACAGAAGTTCGAAGCAGGCTTCGTTGCAGGTGTTAAGGCAACTAAGAAGAAAGCAAAAGTCGATGTTAAATACGTAACTGAGTTCCCTGATTTCTCTGGCTTCAATGATCCAGCTAAGGCAAAGGTTATTGCTAAGGGCATGATCGATAAGGGTACGGATGTTATCTACTCTGCTGCTGGAGGTTCTGGTGCAGGTAACTTTGCTGCGGCAGAAGAGGCCGGTAAGGCAGGCAAGAAGGTTTGGACTATCGGAGTTGACTCTGATCAGTACCTTTCAGCATCTGCTGCACAAAAGAAGAACATGCTTACATCAATGCTCAAGCGCGTTGATCGTGCTGTCTATGATGTAATTGCAACAGCTGTTGCCGGTGATTCAGTTAACGATGTTCTAGATGCCAAGGCTGGCATCTATGGCCGTCAATACAATCTCGCCCTCAATGGCGTTGGCGTCTCGTACTCAGGTGGATACATCAACAAGTACAAGGCGGCAATTAACAAGGCAGCGGCAGCAATCAAGTCAGGCAAAGTTAAGGTTCCAACGAAGCCTTAATTCTCTTACGAGCTAAGGGTTACTAGAAGTGGCGTTTGGCCCAACAATGGAGTTAAATCTCCTTGTTGGGCCAAACGTTTATCTTCACATTTAATACTTTTCAAAGGAGAGTAAAGCGTGTCAGTTGCAGTTGAACTACGGCACATCACTAAACGCTTTCCAGGTGTTATAGCTAATAAAGATGTCTCGATGAGCGTGGAAACTGGCACTGTGCATGCTTTAGTCGGCGAAAATGGGGCCGGCAAATCCACGGTCATGAAGATTTTGTATGGAATGCAACGTCCAGATAGCGGCGAAATTTTAGTGAATGGAAGCGCTGTTCATTTTAAAAATCCAAATGATGCAATAGAGGCGAGTATCGGCATGGTGCATCAACACTTTATGTTGGCCGATAACTTTACAGTTCTTGAAAATATAATCCTTGGCTCAGAACCAAAAAAAGGCATAACGATTGATTTTGTAGCGGCTCGTGCGAAAGTTATGGCTATGGCCGCGCAGTACGGACTTGAAATCGATCCCGATATTCTCGTTGAGGAGTTGGGAGTTGGTCCACGCCAGCGCGTTGAGATTTTGAAGGTTCTTTACCGCGGTGCACGAATTTTAATTTTCGACGAGCCAACTGCAGTACTTGTTCCGCAAGAGGTTGATGATTTGTTCAACGCCCTTGAAGGCCTTCGCGCCGAAGGCATGGCGATAATCTTTATCTCCCACAAGTTAGATGAGGTTCTTCGTGTTGCTGATTATGTGACTGTTATCCGAGCAGGATCTACCGTTGCCGAAGTGAAATCGAGAGATGTCACCGCACGACAGTTGGCCGAGCTTATGGTTGGTAGCGAGCTTCCGCAGCCAACTACGCATGGTGTCACCCGTCGAGAACAAGTCACGCTTGCTCTCAACAATGTAACAATTGCAACTTCGACTGGAAGTCGCGATTTAATCTCTCACATATCATTTGAACTACATGCAGGAGAAGTGGTTGGAATTGCCGGCGTTGAAGGCAATGGTCAGGCCGAACTCGTTGAAGCAATCCTTGGTCTGCGTGACTACACAGGCTCTATCTCATTTAATGGCCAATCAATTGATGAGTTAAGCGTTGCAGACCGCCATGATTTAGGTATCGGATTTATCCCTGAAGATCGTCAACGACAGGGATTAATGATGAACTCACCACTGTGGGAAAATCGAATTCTTGGCCATCAACGCTCAAAGCCGGTCATGCGTGGTTTTATTTTAGATAAGAAAGCCACCATTGCCGACACTGCCAGAATCATGGAAGAGTTCGATGTCCGCGCACCTGGTCCTCAGACTCTTGCTACCGCGCTTTCCGGTGGAAACCAACAGAAATTTATTGTGGGCCGTGAAATGAGTAAAGCACCAGCCTTACTTGTTGCATCTCACCCAACACGTGGTGTTGATGTTGGAGCCCAAGGTGCTATCTGGGAAGAGCTTCGTCAAGCTCGCGAAAAAGGGATGGCGATTGTTTTAATCTCTGCCGACCTAGAGGAGCTCATTGGAATGTCTGATCGCTTACTAGTGATGTTGCGTGGGGTCGTAACTGCCGAACTTGATCCAGCAAAAACGACTCCGGAGCAACTCGGTTCAGCGATGACGGGGGCGGCATGAAAAAATTCAAACTCTCTACATTTTTGCTTGCATTAGCCGCCCCACTTGCTGCCGCAGTCGTATCAATAATCATCTCCTCATTAGCCGTTCTTGCTACTAAGAAATCTCCTATGGATGCCTACAGAACTATGTGGGAGTTTGGAACAACTTCAGGATCACTCATGCAGATGCTCAATGTTGCCACGCCGTATTACATCGCAGCGATAGCGATTGCAATAACATTTCGGGCTGGTCTATTTAACATCGGAGTAGAGGGCCAACTTCGTTTAGGAGCAATGTTCGGCGCTTACTTCGGGGCTATGTTTGCGCTGCCACCGGTAATTCACGTAGTTGCAATTATGGTAATTGCTATGACTGTTGGCGGACTCTGGGCCGCGATTGCAGGATATTTAAAAGTTAAACGTGGAGTCAGTGAAGTTGTTTCAACGATCATGTTGAACTTATTAGCTGGTGGTTTATCCTCATACTTACTTGCAAATCACTTTGCAGACTTGACAACGGCTTCAAATAACTTGTCGACCAAAGAAATTCCTGCATCTGGCCAGTTTCCGAATTTAATGCCGTTACTAAATAAATTAGGTGTTGAGGATCAACCCGGTGGCGGAGTTTACGGAATGCTTGTTTTCGCTGTAGCTCTTGGTATTACTTTCTGGTTTGTCATTAACCGAACACGTTTCGGTTTCGAACTTCGCGCATCGGGGGCAAATCCAATTGCTGCACGAGTAAGTGGAGTTAACTCAAAGCGAATGACTTTTGTTGCCCTAGCACTATCGGGAGCAGTTGCAGGGCTCGCGGGACTGCCCGCAGTTTTAGGTGATACACACGCCTTTAATATGGGCTTTCGAACTGGAATTGGTTTTTCTGCAATCGCAGTCGCTCTCCTTGGTCGAAATGGTGCAGTTGGAATGGCTATCAGCGCACTCTTGTTCGGTTTTCTCGAAGTCAGCTCAAGGTCTCTCGAACTTATCGATATCGCGCCTGAAACCTATGTAATTATGCAGGGATCAATTCTCTTGTCATCAGTAATCGCTTATGAGGTTGTTCGTCGATACAAGATTACGCTGCAAAGTAATGAGCTTGCAAAGGCGGTCGATGCATGAAAGGCACCACTACAAAGACATTGCGATATGCCATGCTTTTGATCTTAACCCTCACAATAATTCGCATACTTACCGGTGCCTCAGAGTTAACGAGCATAGGCACGGCATCAGCTGCGCTCTTGCTCTCCGTTCCTATCGCGCTGGCTGGGCTGGGTGGCTTATTTTCAGAGCGTTCAGGCGTGATCAATATAGGTCTTGAAGGCATGATGATTATGGGTGCATGGGCAGGTGGGATGATTGGATCAAAGCATGGCCCATGGATTGGCCTCTTTGCCGCAGTCTGCTTCGGTACAGTCGGTGCGTTATTACATGCAATTGCAACGATTTCATTCGGCGTTGATCACGTCGTTTCGGGTGTAGCCATCACGATTATTGCAGCTGGTCTAGTTCGATATATATCAACGATTTTTTATAAGAGTGGCGCTTGGCTTGGCCCTTCACAGTCTCCTGATGTTGCATCCATTGGAACAAATGGTCTTCCAGTACTCTCTGGCGGAAAATATTTTGGGTGGCAAAGCCCTGATCTTCTGAGTGATCTCGCACAAAAACAGTGGTTTTTTATCTCAGATGTGGCCGCCATAATTCGCGGGGTAACTGGGGATCTCTCGTATGTAACTATGATCGCAATGGCATTAGTCCCGCTATCGGCATTCGTGCTATGGAGAACAGCATTTGGTCTGCGTCTTCGAAGTGCCGGTGAAGCTCCGACGGCCGCTGAATCACTAGGTGTCAATGTTTATGCAATGAAATATGCCGGCGTTTTAATCTCTGGTGGTTTAGCAGGTTTAGGCGGCGGCTTCTTAGCGATTGTTGCAGCAAATCACTATCAGGAAAATCAAGTCGCAGGTCGTGGATATATCGGTCTTGCCGCACTTATATTTGGCAATTACCGCCCTGGTGGAATCTTAATGGGGGCGGGATTATTTGGTTTTGCCGATGCCCTACAACTTCGAGACTCGGCATCGATTCATGCGCTTATTTTGTTAGTTGTTCTTATTTTATTGGCACTCGTTTTTCGTGACGTGCGAAAGGGTAAGTTGTTAAAGGCAGCGATTACGCTCTCATTCGCCGCGCTTTCTCTGTGGTACTTCTTAGCTGTCGATGAGCTTCCAGGTCAGCTTGTAACAATGACTCCATATATAACGACACTTATGGTTATGGCAGTGGCATCTCAAAGGCTTCGAACGCCCGCCGCCGACGGTATTCCATATCGTCGCGGTGGTATGCGATGAGTGAGATTAATTGGGATCAGCTACATGTCGCCGCTGTTGCTGCGATGAAAACTGCGTATGCCCCGTACTCAAAGTTTCCAGTCGGGGTTGCCGCCCTCGTGAGCGACGGCCGAATAGTCAGTGGATGCAACGTTGAAAATGCGAGTTATGGTTTAGGACTTTGTGCTGAATGTGGACTTGTATCAAATCTGATCGCCACTGGCGGCGGTCGCTTAATTGCAATTTCATGCGTCGATGGCCAAGGTAACTCACTAGCTCCGTGTGGGCGATGTCGCCAATTACTATTTGAGCACGGTGGATCCAGTGCGCTCTTGATGACCGATGATGGTCCACAGACAATGGCGGAAATGTTGCCGTGGGCATTTGGTCCAGATGATTTAGATCGCAATGAGCGATAAGTGTCACAAGTAGAAGCATTTTCGGCCGCTGAAGTTATTACGGCAAAACGTGATCACCATGCACTCAGTGATCGGCAAATTGATTGGATTATCGACGCGTATACGCGAGGTGTTGTTGCTGATGAACAAATGTCTGCGCTCTTAATGGCGATTTTGCTCAATGGAATGGATTTGCGTGAAATTTCACGCTGGACCGATGCAATGATTAATAGCGGCGAGCGAATGAACTGGTCGGCGTTATCTCGCCCAACGGTAGATAAACATTCAACTGGTGGAGTCGGCGATAAAATCACTTTGCCATTGGCTCCTTTAGTTGCAGCGTGTGGGGCAGCAGTTCCACAGTTATCTGGTCGTGGACTCGGACACACTGGCGGCACGTTAGATAAGTTGGAATCAATTCCTGGATGGCGGGCATCGCTAACTAATGCCGAAATGTTAAAGGCTTTGCAGGATTGTGGCGCGGTTATTTGTGCAGCAGGTGCTGGTTTAGCTCCGGCCGATAAGAAGTTATATGCATTGCGCGATGTCACTGCAACGGTTGAAGCGATTCCACTCATAGCATCATCGATTATGAGTAAGAAGATTGCAGAAGGAACTGACGCACTTGTACTTGATGTGAAAACTGGTGGCGGCGCTTTTATGAGCGATCCAAAAAAAGCGGCAGAGTTAGCCCATGTTATGGTCGGACTTGGTAAAAGAGCAGGGGTTAAGACTTTGGCCATTGTTACGGCCATGGACGTTCCACTTGGGCTCACAGCTGGAAATGCCTTAGAAGTACGAGAGTCTATTGAAGTTCTTAGCGGTGGCGGTCCATCAGATATCGTTGAATTGACGCTCATCCTTGCGCAAGAGATGTTAGAGCTTGCAGGGATAAAAGGCGCTGATCCTGCCGCTGCTCTTAAAAATGGTAAGGCTATGGATGTCTGGCGTCACATGATTAGCGCGCAAGGTGGCGACCCCGATGCAAAACTTCCGGTGGCTAAAGAGAACCTCACAATTACAGCAGATAACTCCGGAACGCTTTTAAGTATGGATGCGATGAAAGTTGGACTAGCTGTTTGGAGATTAGGCGCCGGACGATCACGCCAAGGTGAGGCAGTACAGGCTGGTGCCGGAATTGAAATTCATGCCAAACCAGGTGATTTTATTAAGGAGGGGGCACCGCTGTTTACACTCCATACCGACACTCCGGCAGCCTTTGCACGAGCACAGGAGTCACTGACTCACTCAGTGAAGATCGGTGATTTACCTTCAAGCGGAAAGATAGATAGATTGCCACTTATAATTGAACGAATTACTGATTAAGGGGTTTAATTAAGAATGGCAATGAATAGCACGCCTAGTGCAGATCAAATTAAACGCATCCCTAAAGTAATGTTGCACGATCACTTAGATGGTGGACTACGCCCACAGACAATTATTGATATTGCTGCCGAAATTGGATACACGTTATTACCCACTCAGGATGCAGCGGAATTGGCTACGTGGTTTCGCGAATCATGTGACTCAGGTTCACTCGTTAGATATCTAGAAACTTTTTCTCACACCATAGCCGTTATGCAGCGCCGCGAAGATATTATCCGTGTTGCGCGTGAGTGCGCGCTCGATCTTGCACGCGATGGCGTTGTCTATGCCGAAATACGTGGCGCACCCGAGTTATTTACTGAAAAAGGCTTAACAATGGCCGAAGTAGTTGAAGCAACTCTTGAGGGATATAGGCAGGGAATGGCAGAGGCAAAGGCCGAAGGTCATGAGATTGCCGTCTACTCACTGCTGTGTGGGATGCGACAGAATAAACATTCACAAGAGGTTGCAGAGTTAGTTGTTAAGTATCGCCATCTAGGTGTCGTCGGTTTTGATATTGCCGGTCCTGAAGATGGTTTTCCACCTAGTGATCAGAAGGAAACCTTTGATTATCTACGTAAAGAGGATGCGCACTTTACTATTCACGCAGGTGAGGCTTATGGTCTGCCTTCTATTTGGGAGGCGATTCAGATCTGCGGTGCTGAGCGTTTAGGACATGGCGTACGAATTATTGATGATATTGATTTCTCAGGGCCAGAACCGATTTTGGGTCAGCTTGCATCCTACGTTCGAGATCGGCGGATTCCGCTCGAACTCTGCCCAACATCAAATCTTCAAACTGGGGCGGCTAAAAGCTACGCCGAGCACCCGATTGGAGCTTTAGCGAAGCTTCGTTTTCGCGTAACTTTAAATACCGATAATCGCTTAATGAGCCAAACCTCAATGTCCTTTGAGATGAGTGAGGCAGTTAATGCCTTTGGTTGGGATTTCACAGAACTTCAGCGCGTAACTATTAATGCAATGAAGAGCGCTTTCATCCCGTATCCAGAGCGCTTGAAGATTATTGAGGGAATCATTAAACCTGGATATCAGAAAATAGCATCGGAGTAATGGTTGATTTTAATGATCCGGCATTTATTGCAAATCCATATGCTGGGTTAAAGGAGTTACGAAACGTAGGTAAGCCCTTGTGGCATGAAGGTTTGGGAATATTTTTAGCAGCTTGCCACCGCGATGCAAATGAAGTCTTTCGCAACAAATCTTTGGGACGAATTTTTGTAGATAAGCAGCCTGAGTTCGAGTGGGCGACGTTTAACTGGCTCCACTCAGATTCGATTCTAGATAGTGAGCCACCTAAGCACACACGACTTCGTGCTTTAGTGGCTAAAGCCTTTAATCGAAACAAGATTGAGGGGATGCGTCCGGCAATTGAACGAATCACCAATGAACTCTTAGATGCAATCAATGTGAAAGTTAAGAGCGGTGAGAACTTCGACCTAATCGCCGATTATGCCGAACCTCTTCCAGTTAAAATCATCGCCGACCTTTTAGGTTTTCCAAAATCTGAAGAATACCTACTACGCCCATGGTCGCAAGCGATAGTTAAAATGTATGAAGTTAATCCATCATTGAAGTATCAAAGTGAAGCTAAGGTTGCCGCTGGTGAGTTTGCCGATTATGTGCGAACACTGGCGGAGGAACGAAAAAGGAGACCAGGAACTGATTTAATTACGGACTTAGCAATGGTTGAGGAAAACGGGGAGAAGTTAAACATGCACGAACTTGTCGCGACCGCTGTTTTGTTACTCAACGCCGGTCATGAGGCGAGTGTGAATGCTTTTGGTAACGGAATGGTTGAGGTTCTGCGTCGATCAGATCAAAGAGCACTTCTTCGCAATAACCCTAGAGGCCTTACAGAGATGGCTTTAGAGGAGTTCATGCGCTTTGATGCACCTCTTCAGCTTTTTGAGCGTACGGCGACGAAAGATACTGAACTTGGAGGAGTTGCAATTAAAGAGGGTCAAAAGATTGCCGCTCTAATTGGTTCTGCTAATAGAGATAGTGCGGTTTTTGAAAATGCTGATGAGATGGATGTAACTCGAGATCCAAATCCACACATCGGGTTCGGTGCCGGAATTCATTTTTGTTTAGGTGCTCCACTTGCTCGCTTGGAAATGGGAGTTTCATTACCCGCGCTATGGGAGAAATATCCTGATATGTCACTTGCAAGTGAGCCAGTACGCCGGCCAACCTTTGTCTTGCGAGGTTACGAGAGAGTAGAGATTTCTGCTTGAGTCGGATATGAAGATTGAGCACCTTTTTTAGTAACACTTAAGGATGCGACTTTGATTCCAAGTGCAAGTGCCTTATCAGAACTCAATCCACTTGCTAAGGCATATGCAAATGTTCCGACAAAGGCATCTCCAGCACCTGTTGTATCTACTGCATTAACAATTGGGGCCGAGGTCCAAATAATTGAACCATCTGCATTGATTAATGCAGCACCTAGAGAGCCAAGAGTTACCACTGAATTCTTACCCGGTCTAAATTCTCTTAGAATTTCATCACTAGTTGGAAGTTGCCCATGTAGCTCCCGGAACTCTGTTTCATTTGGAATTATCCAGTCGCACAGTTTAAGTAACTCCGGCGAGAGCACTTGATACGGTGCAGGATTTAAAATAGTTATACATCCTCGAGCTTTCGCTGCTCTAAAGGTTGCGAGTGAAACCTCTTGCCTAATTTCACATTGAGCAATTACAACCGCCAAATTCTCTATAGATTCGATTGCAGCTACTGCCTTGGGGTTCTCAATTTCATGATTAGCTCCTGGGATAATGATGATTCTATTTTCACCAGCGCCATCCACCCAAATATGCGCAACACCTGTTGGAGTATCTGAGCGTTCTACATAATCAGAATTAATACCTAATGTTGAAAAGTTGGCTGCGATTGAGTCGCCAAAGAGATCGCGGCCTATTTTTCCAATGAAGTGAACTTCGGCACCGCAATGTGCTGCAATTACGGCTTGGTTAGCCCCTTTTCCCCCGAATCCAGTAGTAAAGAGATCACCAACGAGTGTCTGTCCGGGTTTCGGCAAAGTCTGGGCGTAAGCCGTTAAATCAATCATGGCGCTTCCAACGACTGCGACTACTGCTTTACTCATAGCGCTAGGCTACCCCTTATGAATAAAACTTCAATTATTCTTGATGTTGATACTGGTGTCGACGATGCCTTTGCAGTTCTCTTTGCAGCTCTTCATCCGCAGATAAATCTCTTAGGAATCACTTGCGTTGATGGCAATACAAACGTTGATCAAGTTGTTGCTAATACTTTGAAGGTTTTAGATGCCGCAGGCGCTGGTGATATTCCAGTTGCGCGAGGAGCCGTTCGGCCATTGCTTGGGATTTCTCAGTATGCCGAGTATATACATGGTGCCGACGGTATGGGTGATCTTGGAATTGCTCAATCGATTCGCCGCGTTGATCCTCGTTCAGCCGTTGAATTATTGCGTGATTTAGTTGAAACTTCTAAGGATCCAGTAACTTTGGTGCCAGTTGCACCACTTACAAATATCGCACTTTTCTTACGTGCATTCCCTGAGAGCGCAAAAAAAATTCACCGAATTGTTTTGATGGGTGGATCTGCATCGGCAGGCAACGCAACGGCGGCATCCGAATTCAATATTTGGCATGATCCTGAAGCTGCTGCAATTGTCTTTCAAAGCGGAGTCCCAATCACAATGTATGGCCTTGATGTGTTTATGCGTCTTGGAATTACCAGTGCAGAGGCGGTTCGCTTAAAAAACTCAACAATTCCAGCTGCGAAGTTTGCAGGTTCTCTCATCGAGGCTTTCATCGAGAGATTGCATATTTCCCCAATAACTTTAGGAGATTTCGGTGCAGTCGCTACGGTGATTCACCCTGAACTATTTACTACAGAGATGTTTGATGTCGTTGTAGATACATCATCTGGTCCTGCTCGGGGTCAGACAATTTGTGATCGTCGCGCTGCATTTTTAAAAGATCTTGAGCCGCTTAGTCTTGAAGATTCAGCTAAAGTTCGAGTTGTGATGGACTTAGATGTTGAGAGTGTGCGCCAACTGTGGCTAAAAACCATTGATAAAGGCTGGTCTTAGAGCCCTATTGGGTGCCAGACGGTCTTGTTTTCTAAGAAAGCAAGGATTCGACTAGGATCGGCGGAGTTAAAACTATAGATCCGCTTTAAGTTTTCAGCCCCAGCGATTCGAACTGCTCCATGTGATTTAGCTCCGAGACCAGAAATATCAAAACCATCGATATCCATATGTGATGCCATCCATGGTGCAATCTCATCTTTCTTGCCCGTCAAAATATTGATAACCCCAGCAGGAACATCGCTTGTAGCAACTACTTCGGCAAAACTCATGGCAGAGAGTGGAGCTTTAGTGCTCGCTAAAACAATCACAGTATTTCCACCAACGATTACCGGTGCAATCGCATCTATGAGCCCAAGTAAGGAGGGGGATTCTGGTGCGATCGCGGCGATAACTCCCATGCTCTCCGGCACCGTAAAGTTATAGTAAGGACCGGCAACTGGGTTAAGAGCACCTGAAAGTGAGGAAAGTTTATCGCTCCAGCCTGCATACCAGACTAAACGATCTACAGAATCTGTGACCTCCTTTTCGGCCTTGACTGTAGTGATACCAGTTACTGTAACAATCTCTTGGACAAACTGAGAGCGCCTACCCTCTAGCATCTCCGCGATGCGATAGAGGATCTGCCCCTTGTTGTAAGCAGAAGCTTTGTTCCAACCAGAATGAGCGGCGCGCGCGGCCACTACAGCATCCTTTAAATCTTTTCTGGAAGCTAGACATGGATTAGCGATAAATACGCCCTTCGCATCTTTGATTTCATATGTGCGGCCAGATTCAGAACGGGGAAATGCACCGTTGATGTATAACTTATAAGTTTTTTTGACGTCTATTCGATTACTCATGGCCAATCCCCTTTAAATATGCACTTAACCCATGTCTTCCACCTTCGCGACCCCAGCCAGACTCCTTGTATCCACCAAAGGGAGATGTTGGATCAAATTTATTAAAAGTATTTGACCAGATAACACCTGCACGAAGTTGCTGACTAGCCCACAAAATACGAGAGCCCTTCTCGCTCCAGATTCCAGCAGAGAGGCCAAAAGGGGTGTTATTAGCCTTATCTATGGCCTCTTGAGGAGTTCTAAAGGTAAGAATCGAGAGCACTGGTCCAAATATCTCTTCCCGCGCAATGCGGTGTGCTTGCGTAACGCCGGTGAAAATCGTTGGTGCGAACCAAAATCCCTTCTTCGGTAAATCACATGGAGCACTCCAACGCTGCGCACCCTCAGTGTCACCTGTTGCCGAGAGCTCACGAATTTTAAGGAGCTGTTCTTTACTATTGATTGCACCTAAGTCCGTATTTTTATCCATTGGATCACCAACTCGAATGAGAGCCATACGTCTCTTAAGTTTTTCTATTACTTCGACGGCGACGCTCTCTTGCAGAATTAGTCGAGAGCCAGCGCAACAGACATGGCCTTGATTGAAGAACACTCCATTGACGATGCCTTCGATGGCCTCGTCAATTGCGGCATCTTCAAAAATTATGTTTGCGGCTTTGCCGCCCAGTTCGAGCGTTACACTCTTTTGAGTTGGGGCAACTGCACGGGCAATAATCTTGCCAACTTCAGTTGATCCTGTAAATGCTATTTTATCAATACCCGGATGGTTAACAATTAATGCGCCAGTTGACCCATTGCCAGTAACGATATTCACCACACCTGGAGGAAGCTCTGCCTGTTGGCAAACTTCTGCGAATAAAAGTGCGGTGAGAGATGTATTTTCGGCAGGTTTTAGAACGACTGTGTTGCCGGTGGCTAGTGCAGGCGCAACTTTCCACGCGAGCATTAATAATGGAAAGTTCCAGGGAATGATTTGTCCTGCAACACCATGTGGCTTAGTTGAAGTTCCAAGACCTGCGAACTCTAATTTATCCGCCCATCCAGCGTGATAGAAAAAATGTGCCGCGGCTAATGGAATATCAACGTCACGCGATTCACGAATTGGCTTTCCATTATCTAAAGTTTCTAGGACTGCAAACTCTCGTGAGCGCTCCTGCATAATTCGAGCAATGCGAAATAAGTACTTACCTCGCTCTCGCCCGCTCATTTTTGACCATGTTGTTGTGTATGCCTTGCGCGCTGCTTTTACAGCAGCATCGACTTCGGCCACACCGGCTAGGGCAATCTGGCTAAGTATCTCTTCAGTTGCTGGATTAAAAGTCGGGAAGTGTTTGCGGCCGGCCACGAACTTTCCACCGATAAAGTGGCCATATTTGGGCTTAATCGAGACAATGGAGCGCGATTCGGGTGCGGGCGCATAGTCAAATTTCATTGGGGTCTCCATTAATCGATCGTTACGTAGGCAGGGCTAGCGTAGTAGCCATCATCCATTTTCATACGTTGCATCAGTAAATCATTGAGTAGCGCACTAGCACCGATGCGAAAGAGCGATGGTGTGAGCCACTCCGGTCCAGCGGTCTCATTAACTAGAACTAACTGCTTGATCGCATCTTTAGTATTTCTGATGCCTCCTGCAGGTTTTACTCCGATACGTTTTTGTGTCATAGAGTAAAAATCGCGTACAGCTTCCAGCATGACTAAAACGACTGGCGCGGTAGCGGCAGGTGCCACTTTTCCAGTAGATGTTTTAATGAAATCAGCGCCGGCGGCCATCGCAAGGAAAGATGCTTTTCTTACATTGTCATAAGTGACGAGCTCGCCCGTTTCAAAGATAACCTTTAAATGTGCTCGCTCACCACAGAGTTCGCGAATTTGTACAATCTCGTTAAAGACCGTGATGTAATCCCCACTTAGAAATGCCCCACGATCGATCACCATATCTATCTCAGATGCTCCGGCGTTGAGGGCATCTGTAGTATCTTGGATTTTTACCGGCATAGATGCCCGGCCCGATGGAAATGCAGTAGACACGGCAGCTACACCAACATGTGAGCCGCCAATCACATCAAGGTGTTTGCGGGCTACCCCAACCATGTCATTGTAAACGCAAACCGCGCCAACGCTGGGCACAGTTAAATTAGTAGGATCTGGTCGTACCGCCTTAGTGCACAGAGCTTGAACTTTGCCTGGAGTATCGGCGCCTTCGAGCGTTGTTAAATCCACCATAGATATTGCCATATCAATCGCCCAACGTTTAGAGGTTGTTTTAATGCTACGGGTTGCCAACATTGAAGCTCGCGCATCGGCTCCGACTTGGTCCACACCTGAGAGTGCACCTAGATACCTCTTTAGTGATGCATCACTACCATCAACTAATCCGTAAAAACTCACGATAGCAATTCCTTTAATGGTGCACGTAAACGATCAAGAACAATGTTTGCACTTGCTAAATTTTCTGCAATAACCTCAATGTAACACTTCATCTTTGCTTCAGTTCCGCTTGGGCGAATGATTATTCGAATTGCGCCATCTAACCAAATACGTATTCCATCAGTCGGAGGTAAATCATCGCTAGGTTTGGCTAAGTCATCTATAGAGGTGACAGGATAACCAGCGATTGCCGATGGGGGATTTGAGCGCAGTTGACCCATTATGCTGCCTACTTGAGATAGATCAGTTAAGCGAATTGAAATCTGTTCAGTTGCATGGAATCCATATCTGGCCCAAATCTCATCCAATAAGTTCAGCAGCGTTCGATTTTCGTGCGCCAAATCAGTAGCTATTTGAGCTAATTTTATCGCAGCAGAAATTCCATCTTTATCATTGACGGTAATAGCATCAACTGCATAACCAAGCGCTTCCTCGTATCCAAATGTAAGTCCATCAATCTTTGCTAGCCATTTAAACCCTGTAAGTGTCTGCTTGAAATCTAAATTGTAATGGGCTGCGATTTTGCTCAAAATCGTGGAAGAAACAATTGAATTGGCAAGAATTCCCTTTTTCGTTGTGCGTGCAATAGATTCACCAAAAATGGCACCTAACTCATCTCCACGTAGCATCCGCCAACCAGAAATTGGATCATTAACTGCGGCTGCACATCTATCGGCATCTGGGTCATTTGCTATAACTAAATCTGCATCAGTTGCCCGTGCGGTTTCAAGTGCTAAATCAATAGCACCAGGCTCTTCCGGGTTAGGAAATGCCACAGTTGGAAAATCTGGATCAGGTTGTGCTTGGGCATCAACTAAAATTGGAGAAGGAAAGCCGGCCTTCTGAAATACATTCAATAAAGTTTCAGTTCCAACACCATGCATCGCGGTGTAGACAATCTTTAAGGTACCAGGTCTATTTGCAATCGCTGCAGTAATTCGGATGTACTCACTTATGATCTCTTCATCGACAATGCTCCATACATGGCCACGAGGCTGGATGGCCAAAGAAGTTATGGCATGTATGTGAGCGGCAATTGACTCATCGGTAGGAGAGACAATTTGTGATCCTCGATAATGAATTCCATCAACGGTACCGCCTAAATAAACTTTGTATCCATTATCTTGTGGTGGGTTGTGGCTTGCAGTGACCATTATTCCGACGTCGCACTTTAATTCATTAGTTGCAAAGGCTAAAACGGGGGTAGGAAGTGGGCGTGGAAGGACATAGACCTTCATTCCCGCGCCACTCATTATCTGCGCAGTCTCTTGCGTGAAATCCTCTGAACCGTGACGCGCATCGCGTCCAATTACCACCGACGTTAGTTGACGCTCTCTCATATATGCAGCAATCGCAGCTGCCGTACGTCCGACTACTGCACGGTTCATACCCGATGGACCTGGTCGGACTGGGCCACGCAGACCAGCGGTACCAAACTGGAGAAAACCGGAAAACGAGGTGCGAAGCTCTACTTCATTGTCGGTATCAAGCCAACCCTGCAGTTTGGCAGCGGTCGCTGGATCAGGATCGTCGGCAATCCACTCTTGTACTTCTCTTCGTAGCTCCATGTTCTTAGAATAACTTCGGGATAACGCCATTGAGAAGTGCGCCCATCCGATCAGCGGCCACTTTGCCAGCGGCAATAACCTCTTCGTGGTTGAGTTTTTTGCCTGTGACACCAGCGGCGGCAGTTGCTGCAACCATTGGATCGCTATAAAGGAGCTCGCTCGAAGTCATGCATCAATAATGTCACACAGGGTCGTGCCACTTGAAACCGTGGCTCCGATGACGGCAGTGAGGTTAGCTATAACACCAGATTTATGGGCCATGAGTGGTTGTTCCATCTTCATTGCTTCAAGCACGATGATGAGATCGCCTTCTGTAACTTTTGCACCAACCCCTACCGCGATTTTTACCACTGTACCTTGCATTGGACTGGTTAAGCCGGAGCTATTTGAAGCACCGCTCATACCTGCCTTAGCTCGATGGCGTTTAATTAAAGGCTTTGGTGCATGAACTAAAATTTCAAAGCGTTTACCATTCACTTCAGTGACCAAATGCTCTGGCGCCATGTGGCTTTGTAAGGGTTCGACCGTGGCGGTAAATGCTGGGATCGTATTATTGAACTCATTTTCAATATAACTGGTATAGATTGTGAACTCTTCAGTAAATGCAGGATCATTAACAATTGCCCGGTGAAAAGGCAATGCCGTTGCTAAACCATCGATGGTGAACTCTGCAAGTGCTCTACGTGCCCGCTCAATTGCCTGCTTGCGAGTTGCCCCTGTAACTATTAGTTTGGCAAGGAGTGAATCAAAGTTGCCGCCAATGGTGTCACCGCTTTTGAAACCGGCATCCACACGCACTCCAGGTCCATTAGGGGTTGCCCATTTACTTATGCGACCTGGAGCAGGCAAAAAAGATCGCCCCGGATCTTCACCGTTGATACGAAACTCAATTGCATGGCCGCGAATAATCGGATCATCAAAACCCAGCGATTCACCCATTGCAATTCTAAACTGTTCTCGCACTAAATCTATTCCAGTAATCTCTTCACTGACTGGATGCTCAACCTGTAGCCGTGTATTCACTTCAAGAAATGAAATTGTGCCATCAAGGCCAACTAAAAATTCGCATGTACCCGCACCAATATAGCCAGCCTCCTTCATGATTGCTTTGCTAGAGCGGTACAACTCTTTATTTTGTGCATCGGTTAAAAATGGCGCAGGTGCCTCTTCTACTAATTTTTGATGACGGCGCTGTAGCGAGCAATCGCGCGTACTGACCACCACGGCATGACCATATTTATCAACGAGAACCTGAGTTTCAACATGTCGAGGTTTATCCAAATAGCGCTCAACAAAACACTCACCCCGACCAAATCCACTGATGGCTTCGCGCACCGCAGAAGCAAATAACTCTGGGATTTCCTCCATGGTTCGAGCAACTTTCAAGCCGCGTCCGCCGCCGCCATGGGCGGCTTTAATCGCAACTGGTAGGCCATGTTCTTTAGCAAAAGCGGTGACTTCTTCATGTCCAGCAACCGGATCTTGAGTACCTGCTACTAAAGGAGCACCTGCCTTTGCAGCGATTTTGCGCGCAGAGACCTTGTCACCTAATGCGCGAATCGCAACGGGTGGAGGTCCAATCCAAATTAAGCCAGCATCAATGACGGCTTGAGCAAAATCTGCATTTTCAGATAGGAATCCATAGCCAGGATGTACGGCATCAGATCCAGATGCAATGGCAATTGCAATTATTTTCTCAATATTCAAATAAGTGTGAGTTGCCGATGTTCCTGCAAGGGAATATGCAGCATCTGCCATTCCAGCATGAATTGCACTCCGATCTTCATCTGAATAAACGGCAACGCTCTCTAAGCCATGGTCTTTACACGCACGGATCACGCGAACTGCGATTTCACCTCGGTTGGCTATTAATACGCGCTTCATTGCATCACCTTAACCTCTGGCCATGAGTATCCGAGTTGGAGGAATGCTCGTCGAAGAAAGGGCATTGAAATCCCAACTACATTTGTGTAATCACCCTCGATGGAGGGGATAAACGGCGAACTGAAGCCATCGAGAGTAAAACCTCCAGCAACATGCAAGGGCTCACCGCTTGCGACGTAGTCACTGATTTCATCATCGCTCATCTGGTCAAAAGTGACTTTGGTAGTGACAATGCTGGAAATTTCACGATCCTTCGTAGTATCGATAATGCAGTGACCGGTATGTAAAAGCCCTGAGTTACCTTGCACGCGTTTTGCACGCTCTATAGCGATTTCTGGAGAGCTGGGTTTGCCAAGAGATTTTCCATCGAAATCGAAGGTTGAATCGCAGCCGATAATAATCGCCGGAAAATCGATTTTCTCACGAATTGTGTGAGCCTTAGTAATAGCTAAGGTAATTACCATATCGCTAGGAGAGAGTGCATTAATAAAATCAGTCTCTTCATCGACATGGCTAACCATAATGAGCGGTTTTAAACCTGCTGATTCCAACAGACGCCGACGTGAATTAGATGCTGAAGCAAGGATAATCTTTGGCATAGAAGTTTTAATTTACTCTCCCGTATCGGAAATTTTTGTTCAAAGGCGTTCGTAACTGTGGAGTACCAAATGCGCTTTTTCGAATGACCGGCTCTAACTCCTCACGTTTATGGTGAGACATCGCAAATTCGATTGCGATTGCCTCATCAGCAGTGGGCTCTCCCTTAATGATTAAGTACTTCATTACAGTGGAATATTTCCATGTTTGCGCGCCGGCAATGTATCTCGCTTTGTCTTTAATGTTCTAAATGCTTTTGTGATGTAGGAACGTGATTGATTTGGTTCAATTACGGTGTCGATCGTGCCACGCTCTGCTGCTAGGTATGGATTAGCTAGCGATTCGTTGTAGTCGTTTACCAGTTCCGCACGCTTACCTACAGGATCTTTAGAGTCGGCCAGTTCTTTTCGATAAAGAATGTTTACTGCGCCTTGTGCACCCATAACGGCAATTTCTGCACTAGGCCAGGCAAAGTTAATGTCACTGCCAAGATATTTTGAACCCATGACGATAAAAGCGCCGCCATAAGCTTTACGAGTTATAAGCGTGACAAGCGGAACGGATGCCTCTGCGTATGCATAGAGCAGCTTGGCACCACGGCGAATGATTCCATCCCACTCTTGTTCGGTACCGGGTAAAAACCCCGGGACATCAACAAGGGTGAGAATGGGAATATTGAAAGCATCGCAAAAACGCAAGAAGCGCGCGGCTTTTTCACTTGAGTTAATGTCAAGCGTGCCAGCTAATTGCGAAGGTTGGTTTGCAATAATTCCAATTGATTCACCTTCAATTCGAGCAAACCCCACAATTATATTTGGTGCGTATAGTGCGTGAATTTCCAGGAATTCTGCCTCATCAACGAGAGCTTGAATTAAAAGCTTCATGTCATACGGTTGATTAGTATTATCGGGAATTAACGAATCGAGTGCAAAATCAGAGGGTTTTTTATCTAACGATTCAGTTGGTGGAAGATGTGGTGCGCTATCCATATTGTTTGAGGGCAGATAAGAAAGAAGTGCTTTTACATAATCGATTGCGTCGGCCTCGTTTTCGGCCAAGTAGTGGGAATTACCAGTTTTGGTGTTATGTGTACGTGCTCCACCGAGCTCTTCCATATT
The DNA here is from genome assembly GCA_030681675.1 of Candidatus Planktophila sp. Lineage (NCBI taxonomy): Bacteria > Bacillati > Actinomycetota > Actinomycetes > Candidatus Nanopelagicales > Candidatus Nanopelagicaceae > Candidatus Planktophila > Candidatus Planktophila sp. The sequence continues at coordinate 184,541 of JAUXRP010000003.1, read as the reverse complement.
AACTTCTTCACCAGTGACCGTCTTTATGACATCTGGTCCGGTAATAAACATGTGTGAGGTTTCATTAACCATGACTGTGAAGTCAGTGAGGGCAGGTGAATATGCGGAGCCGCCAGCGCAAGGGCCAAGTATGAGTGATATCTGAGGAATTACTCCCGAAGAGCGAGTGTTGAGTCGAAAGATTTTTCCATAGCCAGACAGAGAGGCAACACCTTCTTGAATTCGTGCACCACCCGAGTCGTTGATTCCAATGAGGGGGATTCCACTCTTTAATGCAAAGGCAGCAATCTTTACGATTTTTTCTGCATGGACTTCACCGAGTGAGCCGCCCATAATTGTGAAATCTTGTGAGTACAACGCAATGGGGCGGCCATCTACAGTTGCCGTTCCAATTACTACGCCGTCGCCATATGGTCGATTTTTCTCCATTCCAAACTGCGTTGAGCGGTGACGTGCAAACTCATCGATCTCAGTAAATGACTCGTGATCGACGAGCATCTCAATACGCTCGCGGGCAGTGTTTTTACCCTTGGCATGTTGCTTCTCAACTGCACGTGCCGAACCTGCATGGACTGCTTCCTCGACTCGCGCACGTAAATCTTCGATTTTTCCAACAGTTGTATGCAGATCACGGCTCATACCCCTACGGTACTAGGCGTGGAGACTGAAATGCTAAGCGCACCCATAGATGCCTCAATTATCAATGCCGCGCTTGGGCAATACTGGCGAGTAATCGTAGTTGAACTCACGGGATCAACTCAAAGAGATCTTGTTACATTGGCTCGAGCTGGAACTGCCGCTGCGGGGGATGTAATTGTCGCTGATCATCAAAGCGATGGACGCGGTCGCTTAATGCGTAGTTTTGATGCGCCACAGGGAACCGCGCTTTTATTTTCCTTCTATATACAACCAAAACGCACTCAAGATGATTGGGGTTATATCCCCTTGATAGTTGGGACGAGCCTTGCGCAGATACTTTCCGATTTTGGTGCGATGTTAAAGTGGCCTAATGATGTTCTCATAAGTGAGAAAAAAGTTGCAGGCATAATTGCTGAGACCACCGATGATGGAATCGTAATTGGAGTTGGAATAAATGTTGGGATGCAGGTTCACCAGCTTCCGGTGCCAACTGCGACTTCATTACTAATTGAAGGAGCACGTAATGTGACTCGCAATCAGTTACTCAGTAAATTTCTCAATAACTTTGAAGAAAAATTCCTCGCATGGGACGGAGGTCGCGATGAGATCTCTGCTGACTATTTAAAATTGAGCGCAACTATTGGGCGCGAAGTTCGAGTGGAGTATCCGCATGGAGTGAGTGAGAATGGCTTGGCGGTTTCAATTTCGCACAGGGGAGAGTTAGTTTTAGCCTCTGGCCAGCATGTCCAAGCCGGCGACATAGTTCATCTACGATAATCCAGTGAGTGATTCTTTTCCTACAGTCGGGATAATTGGCGCGGGACAACTTGCCCGAATGAGCGTTGGACCCGCCACAGCCCTTGGAGTCCATCTTCTCTTGTTCGCTGCCGAAACAAAGGACAGTGGAGCTCAAGTGGCACACCACATTATTGGAGATTTTGCAGATGTTGCTAGCGTTCTTGAGTTTGCCAAGAAGTGTGATGTTGTAACTTTTGAGCACGAGTTAGTCCCATTGAGCGTAATAAAAACCCTTGAAGCCAATGGTGTTGTAGTCAGACCAAGTTCAAGCGCTTTCATTTATTCACAGGATAAAGCGGAGATGCGTAATAAATTGATCCAATTTCCAGCACCAAAATCTAGAGTTGTGACAAGCGCCTCCGGGATTAGTGAGTTTCCGCTCATTGCCAAAGCGATTTCTGGAGGCTATGACGGACGAGGAGTCTGGAAAATAAATTCGGAAAGTGAATTGAATTCAGTAATTGCAAAGCTCGGCAAGGTGTTGATTGAAGAATTAATAGAGTTTGATTATGAAATTGCCGTAATGGTTGCACGTTCACCACATGGGCAGGCAACAACATGGGCGCCTACGCAAACTGTACAAGCCAATGGAATCTGTACGCTAACAATCACACCTGCACCGCAGATGAGTTCAGAACTGTGCACGAAAGCACAGAGATTAGCTTTAGAGATTGCTCAAGAAGTAGGAGTTGTAGGAGTGATGGCCGTAGAAATGTTTGTCAAGGGTGATGAAATATTTATTAATGAACTGGCAATGCGTCCTCATAACTCAGCTCACTGGACGATTGAGGGATCGGTCACCTCTCAATTCGAACAACATTTACGTGCAGTTTTAGATCTGCCACTAGGTGATCCTTCGATGTCGGCACCTTTTGCGGTTATGGGAAACATTCTGGGATCGAATAAGAGTGATATGTATAGGCCATATCTTCACCTTATGGCCCGTAGCCCCGGACTGAAGTTTCATCATTACAAAAAAGATGTGCGCCCAGGTCGTAAGATTGGCCATGTGGTTCTTTTGGGAAGTGACGTCATAGAATTAACACACGAAGTTCAGCATGCCCTTGATTACATGAGTGGAGAAATTAATGAGTGATGTTGCGATAATCATGGGTTCAGACTCTGATTGGCCCATCATGGAAGTTGCCGCAAAAGCTTTAGACACGTTGGGGATTTCTTTTGAGGCCGATGTTATCTCTGCTCATCGCATGCCGCTTGAAATGGTGGAGTTCGCACAAAGCGCGGCAGCAAAGGGATTTAAGGTAATTATTGCCGGTGCCGGTGGCGCAGCGCACTTACCAGGCATGGTTGCATCGCTTACCACCCTGCCAGTGATAGGCGTACCGATTGCCCTTAAAAACCTAGATGGAATGGATTCACTACTTTCAATTGTGCAAATGCCTGCCGGAGTTCCGGTAGCCACCGTTGGAGTTGGTAATGCAAAAAATGCCGCACTTCTTGCTGCTCGCATATTAGGAATTTGCGATCCCACGATCTCGGCGAAAGTGGGTCAAGGATTAATTGATTTGAACGCCGAGGCCAAAGCTAAGGGTGCACATTTAGTATCTCGACGAAATCAAAAGACTGGGTTTTAGTTAACGCGCTGCATATTCAATTGCTGGACAACGATTCATGACAGTTAGCAAACCTGCCGACTTGGCACGTGCAATTGCTGCTTCGTCGATCACATCCAGTTGTAGCCATACCGCTTTAGCACCGATTGCAATTGCTTCATCAACAACTTTTCCGACCAATGCGGAATTAACAAAGCAATCAACAACGTCGACTTTAAAAGGTATTTCACTTAAACTTTTATAACCGGTTTGTCCATGAACAACTTCTGCCCGTGGATACACCGGTATTACTTGATGGCCTTTGTCCAGCAACAATTTAGAAACACCGAAAGCTGCTCGTGCAGGATTATTGCCTAATCCAACTACCGCCCATACCTTCATTGCCAGGAGGGCATCGACGGCTTGGTCCTCGTTAATCTGTACGTCCTAAAGCATGGAACTTCCATCCAGCTTTGCGCCAAAGTTCACGATCAAGGGCATTTCGACCATCAATTATGATTTTGTCCTTAACGAAATCTCCAATAATCATCGGATCTAACTCCCGATACTCTTTCCACTCTGTTAGGTGAAGGATTAAATCTGAATCTTTAACACATTCGTGCACTTCATGGGCAAAGGTAAGATTTGGGAAACGCTTTCGGGCTGGTTCAATGCCTTTTGGATCGTGAATTACAACATGTGCACCTGCAGCATGTAGCTGTACTGCTATATCTAGCGCTGGAGAGTCGCGCACATCGTCACTATCTGGCTTAAAAGTCGCACCTAAAACCGCGATTTTATACTGAGTTAAATCCTCTGACAGATCACTTCGGACAACATCGATTACACGCTGACGTGCGCGCAAGTTGATTGCATCGATTTCACGTAAGAATTCAAGAGCCTGTTTAGCGCCGAGCTCTTCGGCGCGCGCCATAAATGCGCGAATATCTTTAGGTAAGCACCCTCCACCAAAACCAATGCCAGCTTGCAAAAAGCGGCTTCCGATACGTGGATCGTAGCCAATGGCTTTTGCAAGGACAGTTACATCACCTCCTGAAGCTTCGCAGACTTCTGCCATCGCATTAATAAAAGAGATTTTTGTTGCAAGGAACGAGTTTGCTGCGACTTTAACTAACTCCGCCGTAGCAAGATCGGCCCGAATCCACGGTGTACCAAGAGCAATTATTGGTTGATATACATCTTTAAGTATCTGCTCCGCACGATCGTTAGCAACTCCTACGACAAGTCGATTCGGTGTCAACGTATCCTCAATGGCAAAACCTTCACGTAAAAACTCTGGGTTCCAAGCCAGGTCGGCTTGCGGTGAAATTTTAATGAGTTGCTCGCGAAGAGCCTGTGCGGTGCCTACAGGAACCGTAGATTTACCTACAACAAGTGCGCCCTCTTTTAAAAATGGTGCGATTTCAATAACTGCGGATTTAACATACGTTAGATCCGCGGCTAATCCATCCTTGCTTTGAGGAGTTCCAACGCAAACAAAGTGAACATCAGCTTCAGCAACGGCAGAAAAATCAGTTGTAAAATTTAAACGGCCAGTCTTAATCTCTTGGGCTAATAACTTATCGAGTCCTGGTTCATAGAATGGGAGCTCACCACGTGAGAGCATTTCAACTTTTTCTGGATCCGTATCGACGCCGATGACGTTGAAGCCAAGCGATGACATGCAAGCAGCATGAGTCGCTCCCAAGTAGCCGCAACCGATGACGGAGAGAGTTAATTGAGTGCTCATAGCCTTACTTTAGTGCCCCGCATGGATTTTCATCGGCGGTTCGAGTCTTAAATTTATCGACCAAAATAGGCGCAGGAGTCGCACTCGATGAAGCCGATGGTGAAGGTGTGACTTCATCGATAAGCGGTAAATCTAATCGCATGCGGTTGAAGAGATCTGCCGCAAGTTCTCTGTCCCAAAGCACAACAGAACCTACGCCATCTACGTATGCATTTGAATTGCCCAAGGGAATTGTAAGCGTGCGCACTTTACTTGCCGAAAGGTTTTTGAGTTGCTTAGCCAAAGTTAGTAAATCACCACTATTGAGTTGGGAATCAGTTTTAACCGTTGCAATTGCGGCGTTGAAGAAATTAATTAATTTCACGGGATTTAGTAATACGCCAGTACTAGTAAGCTTTCTTAGAACGGCACTCATGAATTGTTGTTGACGTTGCATTCGTCCAAGATCGCCCATTCCATCAAAGTCACGCGTTCGAACATATTTCAACGCTTCAACTCCATTAAGTGTATGAACTCCCGCACTCATGACTAAGTGACTTTTTGGATCATCGATATCTCTCTTTGAGCAGACCTCTATACCTCCGAGTGAATCGACCATTTTTGCGAAACCTGCGAAGCCGATCTCAAGGTAATGGTCGATTCTCACTCCAGTTTCATTTTCAATTGTCTGAATTAAAAGTGGAGCACCACCCCATGCAAAAGCGGAGTTAATCTTGCCATTAGCGGCAGGAATTATTCGATCTTTATAGAGTGATGATTGGTGCTCCGGAATAGTTACAAGCGAATCGCGCGGAATAGAAATAATAGTTGCCTTATCGCGTGCTTTGCTAATGTGTACAAGAAGCATCGTGTCCGAACGTGCGCCAGCGGCAGACTTAGTTGTTCCAACACGCAGAAGTCGTGACTGTTCCTTGGTGAGACCTTCGCGAGTATCTGAACCAACCAAAAGGTAGTTAAGTGCAGTTGATGGTTTTTCTGGGCGCTTTTCCAGGGTTCCAAAGACATCCACCCGGTTAATAGCCCCACTGATCTGTCCCAACCCCAACCAGGATATGGCGGAGATTACGACAACAGCTAGCGAGAGTGATGTAATAATCCGTATTGGTCGCGTCGCTTTCACAGGCGAAGACTACTTCAGCGATACGGTGGTGGGGTTATGACGACATCAGCAAATGAGTTATATGGCTCACCGAAGCGAGAAATATCGGTAATTCTTCCGGTACGTAACGAAGCCCCTTACTTAGAGCATTCTGTGAGCTCGATTTTGGCTCAGGATTTTCAGGGGCCGTTCGAAGTGATTCTGGCCGTCGGGCCATCACATGATTCAACTATGGAAATAGCACGTGAAATTGCACACCTAGATAAACGTGTGGTAATCGTTGAAAACCCTTCTGGTCGCACGGCAGCTGGATTGAACCTTGCAATCGCACGCGCTCAGTACTCAAATATTGTGCGCATTGATGGCCACTCAGAGATTCCACATAATTATTTAACTTTGGCTCTCGAGATTCTTGAACAAAGTGGCGCGGTAAATGTTGGCGGTGTTATGGCAGCGGTCGGCAATAACTTATTTGAGCGCTCAGTTGCACGCGCTATGCGAAGTCCATTAGGTGTTGGTGCATCTCGATTTCACACGGGAGGCGCTGCTGGTCCAGTTGATACGGTGTATTTGGGGGCATTTAGAAAAGAGGCACTCATCGCTATCGGTGGTTTTGATGAACGTTTCACTCGAGCACAAGATTGGGAGTTAAATTTTCGATTACGTGCTAAAGGTGGGTTAATTCACTTTGATCCACGGTTGGTAGTTACATATAGACCTAGATCAAGTGTTAGCGCGCTTGCTCGGCAGTACTTTGAATATGGTCGTTGGCGCCGCGTTGTTTCTCGTCGTCACGAGGGAACGATTAATTACAGATATTTGGCGCCACCTTTTACCGTAGTTGTCACCACTCTCTCAATAACTCTAGGAATTTTAGTTGCGACGATTTTCCTACTTCCAGTCCTCATTTATGCTCTCTTTATTCTTATGGCATCGCTAGTAATAGGAAAATCTTTAGGTGAAATTCTTTTGCTACCGCTGATACTTCTCACTATGCACATGAGCTGGGGAACTGGATTTCTAACCTCGCCTAAGTCGCTTGCACCGTAAGGTAGCCTTACGTCCATGAGTCAACCAATGCAGGTATACGAGCCTTTTCGTGCCGGCCTGCCCCCACTCATTCGATACTGGAAATCGCTCTGGTCCCGCCGAACGTTTATTGCTGAGTATTCGCGCTCTGAACTTCGTGAGCAACACTTTGATTCACTCTTTGGTCAGTTGTGGTTAGTCTTAAATCCACTGCTACTTTCCGCGGTGTATTTCCTCCTAATTGTTATTATTCGGGGCACTTCAGATGTAACGCGATATGTCCACTTGACGGCCACCCTCTTTCTTTTCTACTTAGTTGCCAACTCACTTACTGGGGGAGTTAAATCAATTACGGCTGGCCAACGTCTCATACTAAACACAGCCTTTCCACGAATTATGCTACCGATTTCCGCTGTTGTAATTGCAGTTGCTAAGTTCATTCCGACTCTCTTGGTATTTTTCATTATTCGCACGATTCTAGGTGCGCCTTATACATGGGAGATGCTTTGGGCCTTTCCGGTTTTATTAATTACAATTTTTCTAGCTCTTGGATTAGCAATCACGATTTCATGTATAAATGTATATTTTCGCGATATATCTAGCTTCTTGCCATATCTGACACGAACTCTTCTATATCTCTCACCGATTCTCTATGAGGCATCCGCCTTAAAGCCAAAGCTCATGGCTATACAGGAATTTAATCCACTCTTTCCAATTCTTGATAGCTGGTCTCGTACTTTAGTTCACGGGCAAGCCCCACAGGGTTCAAGTTTACTTACAGGTTTAGCGTGGGCCTCAGGAGTATTTTTAATTGGAACTTATTTTTTCTTATCAAGGGAGCGCGAATTTGCTGTCCGCCTCTAACTCGCACGCCACACATGAGATCGCTATTTCAGTTCGCGGTTTAGGGCTTACATATAAAACTTCAATAGAGAGACGCCCAACTCTTAAGGCTCGCGCCAAATCTTTAGGTCGCCGTGGTAAACATGTGCGCATTATTCAGGCACTCGATGATGTGAATCTGAATGTTGAGTATGGACAAGTTTTAGGAGTAATTGGAACTAACGGCGCAGGAAAATCATCAATGATGCGCGTCATTGCAGGAATCATTCCTCCCACAAAGGGGCGAATTGAGGTCTTTGGAAGTGTGAGCACATTGCTGGCCTTGGGTGTTGGTTTTAACCCGTCGATGTCAGGACGCGATAATGTATTTCTCGGAGGGTTAGCTGCGGGAATGTCGCGTGAAGAGATTGAAGATAACTTTCAAGAGATAGCAGATTTCTCTGAACTGGGAGAGGCAATTGATGCCCCTATGCGCACGTATTCATCTGGAATGTTTTCTCGATTGGCATTTTCAGTTGCGGTAACTGTCCGACCAGATATTTTAATAGTTGACGAGGCTCTCAGTACAGGAGATGCAAAATTCAAAGAGAAATCTCTTAATCGTATGAAGGAGTTGAGAAGTGAAGATAGTGCGCTTATTTTGGTAAGCCATGCAATGGCAACGTTGCGCGAGGTCTGCAATGACGTGGTCTGGTTGCACAAAGGAAAGGTAGTCCAACGCGGCGAACCAAATGAGACTATCGCTGCCTATCAAGAGTTTTTACATGTCAGAAAGAGCGCAGCCCTCGATGAGGATGTCTAAGTTACTTCTGGTATTGATTTTTTTTATTTCCGCTTTAACAGCTCCAGCATCAGCATTGGAATTACCTGCAGAATTTCTATTTCGCGGATCAGGTTATGGGCACGGCGTTGGTATGTCACAAATGGGAGCTCGATCTATGGCCTTGGCTGGCAAAACTTCAACGGAAATTCTGCAATACTTTTATAAAGATGTATTAGTCGAACCTCTTGATGATTCAAAGATTTTAAGAGTCAATATTGGTCATCTCTTGAGTAGCACAAAAATATCCACTAAAACACCTGGTGCAATGGTTCAATTATTTAGAGGTGATATTGGTAGTCAAGTAGATGCACTTCCAATTGCAGTGTTTTCAGCTGGAGCTTCACTGAATCTTTCAATTCTAGGCTCTAGCGTTATTCCTAATGTGGTTATTGATAAAAAACCAAATACTTTTGAAAAGAATCGGAGCTTTACTATTCGATGGAGTGGGACACGATATTTGGAGGGGATCGACGCGCTTATGTCTGTCACTCAACTTGGTGCGACTAGGAAGTATCGATATGGCCAAATGGTAGTGAAGGCAGTCAAAGACAAAACTCTTGGATTTAGGTTAGAACTAACTAATAGCGTGCGTCTGTCGGATGAGTATTTATGGGGTGTTAGTGAAATGCCTTCTTTTTGGCCAATCGCTGCTCTGCAGGCTCAAGCGGTGGCATCGCGGTCATACGCTCTCAGCAAAGCTGGAATTTATCGGAGGAGTTGTGATTGTGACTTATACGGAGAGATTTCAGATCAAAAGTTTTTGGGGTATGCAAAGGAGATCGAATTTAAATATGGAGCAATCTGGAAAAGCGTTGTCACAGAAACTGCAGGATTGGTAATTACTCAAGCAAGTCTGCCAATAACTGCCTATTATTTCTCATCCTCAGGCGGTAAAACCGAATTAGCAGTGAATGCATGGGGAAGTAGTAGGGCATACACGCAGATAGTAGATGATCCAGGTAGCTTAGACATCACGCTTAATCCGCGATTTGTTACGTGGGATCGCAAACTCTCACAGGCAGTCGTTGCCAAAGCATTCTCGCTTCCTGATGTAGTTCAACTAGAAATTCTGACTAGAAATGACAGTGGGACTATTGGTCAGATTCGAGCGACATCGAGTTCTGGCCTTCAATTGACGCTTCGTGGTGAGGTTTTTCGGAGTCGCACTAAAATTCCATCGGCTTACTGCGACTTAGTTAGTGTGCAGAATTGAGTTAAGGCCGCCCCACGTTCCAGTTCGACTTACCACTTCTAATGCGCCATCTAATGAGTTGCGTCTAAATAGTAAATTATTCGAACCGGATAGAGCGGCAGCTTTTACAACCTGCCCATCGGGCAAACGCAGTTTGGAAGTTGCAGTGATGTATGTGCCAGCCTCAATAATGCAGTTGTCACCAAGAGAAATTCCGCAACCTGAATTTGCGCCGAGCAGTGTTTTCTCTCCGATCGAGACAATTTCTTTTCCGCCGCCACTCAAAGTACCCATTATTGAGGCTCCGCCGCCAACATCGCTGCCATCGCCAACGACTACGCCAGCTGAGATTCTGCCTTCGACCATTGATGTACCCAAAGTACCTGCATTAAAGTTAACAAAGCCCTCATGCATTACGGTTGTTCCGACTGCCAAGTGGGCACCTAATCGAACCCGATCTGCATCGGCGATGCGCACTCCACTAGGAACTACATAGTCCACCATCCTTGGGAACTTATCGATTGAAAAGACAGTTACATGCCCATTCTTAGCGTTAAGGCGGGCGCGTGTTAATTCAAAGCCCTCAACGGCGCACGGACCAGCCGAAGTCCAAACAACGTTATTGAGAAGACCAAAGATGCCATCAAGGGTTACGCCGTGTGGTTTAACTAAACGATGCGAGAGAAGATGTAAGCGAAGATAGACATCAAGTGCCGAAGTAGGTGGAACCGAGAGATCAATTTCAAGGCTAGCGAGTTCACGGCTGACTTCACGCGCATCATCGTTGCCGACTAAGGCACGTAATTCACTCGGCACTTCAGGATTGAGTGGAGCTAGTGTTGGAGTTGGAAACCATGCGTCCAAAAGTTTTCCATGCGACACAGTCGTTATTGCGTGGCCAGATGCAATGGTGTTCATGGGCTAAGCCTAACCCCTATCCTTTCTCATATGCGTATCGCAGTCTTTTGTTCCTCATCTCCGAGCATCGATCCAAAATATATAGATTTGGCCTACCAACTAGGCGAAGGCATCGGCTCTTTATCGTGGGAGTTAGTAACTGGAGGTGGTCATATTTCAATGATGGGTGCGGTTTCTCGGGGTGCGCGCGCAGCGCATGGTCTTACTGTCGGCGTAATTCCGCAAGCATTAGTTGATATTGAGTTTGCCGATCACGAGAATGATGAATTACACATTGTCACTACGATGGGTGAGCGTAAGGCGATGATTACTGATATTTCTGATGCCTTTATTACGCTTCCGGGGGGAGCCGGCACACTTGAGGAGTTCTTTGAAATATGGGTAGGTCGCTATTTAAAATTTCATAATAAACCAATTGTCATTCTTGATCCATTTGGAATTTATGGACCATTACATGAGTTGATTCTGCATCTTGAGGAAGAGAACTTTATCAAGCCAGGTATGCGTGAATTAATTACGTGGGCCAATACTGTCGATGAGGCTTTGGAAGGGTGCAAACAATGAGAAGAAACTACCTAGCAATTTCTCTCGTAATAAATGCACCGATTCAATCGGTGTGGGATGCCTTGGCGGATTGGGAAAAGCAGGGCGAGTGGATGATCGCCACGAAGGTCTGGGTTACTTCGACAATTCGGGATGGAGTGGGAACAAAAATAAGCGCTTTTACCGGAATAAAATCCATAGGCATCTTAGACACAATGGAAGTAACTTCGTGGGTTCCGCCATTTGTGTGCGATGTTGTACATACAGGCGCAGTTATTAAAGGGGTGGGTAAGTTTGAGCTACATGAAATTAACGCTACCCAAACACGCTTTGACTGGTCGGAAGAGGTGAGAGCTCCTCGTCCATTATTTCTCGTGATATTTCCCGGACTCTATGTGGGTGTGAGGATTTCACTTGAGCGTTTTGCGAGAACATTCCGTTAAATCCACTATTTCCTCCAATTCCTTAAGCGGCGAACTCTTAAGACCTGACCAGTAACCTTATCCCCATGAGCGAGCCCACCACTTTGGCAGAGTTGCTCGCATCCCTATCTGAAGAGGAGCGCTGTATTCTGACTATGCATTATTTGCGTTCCATGTCAGCGAATGAAATTGCCGAGCTCTTAGTCGTACCCGTACGGGCTGTAGATGCGGTAATTGCCACTGGGAAGGCACATTTAAGCGAATTTATGGGTTTCTAGCGGCAGATGCAACGAGCCTTGAGGGCGATTTCCCACTAACCCACCATGTACGAGATACTTCTCTTCTTGCACTTCCACCACCAATCTTTAAGAGGAGTCTCCACATGGCAGCCATGAAACCCCGTACAGGTGATGGTCCAATGGAGGTTACCAAAGAGGCCCGCTCTCTCGTCATGCGTATTCCTCTCGAAGGTGGCGGCCGATTGGTCGTTGAGCTCAACTCAGAAGAGGCTAATAATTTGAGCGCCGCACTTCATGCCGCGGTCTCTTTAGTCAAGAAGTAAAGGCGTCGCAGGCGATAGCCTTTAACGCATGTCTTCGATACTCACCAGCGCCCCAACAGAGTTATCTGCGGCTAAGTCTGCTCAGGCGATAGCTCTGGCATATGTAAATGAAAGCGAAGGGGTAATTTCGTTTAAAGCTCCAGCGAATTTGATTCAGGATATTGAAAAGCATTTCGCAATAAATTTAGTTGACGAGCTTTCATTTTTTTCACCAACGGGTAAAGCGGGCGAGATATTTGAGATCCCTGTTAGCGCAGCCAACTCACATACTGAGCGCATCTTCTTAGCTTCTGCAGGTGACGGCTCAACAGATTCAATGAGAACGTGCGCAACTGCAATTGCTCGAAAAGTTCGTGGGAAGAAAATCACCGTTTATTCGGCATGTGCTTTAAATGAAGTCGATATCAGAGCACATGCGATTTCGCTTACCATGGCCGCCTACTTGTGGAGTTTAGAGAGTGGAAAGCCTGCTGATGTTCCAACATTTCTCGTAGCAACCGATGATAAGGAGACAATAAATGCTGCTAATGCTGTTGCGAAAGCGATTACGCGTGCTCGCGATCTGGTTCATACGCCTTCTAATATTAAAACTCCTGAGTGGATGGCTACAAAGGCGCAAGAATTTGCACAATCCAACGGATTAAAAACCACAGTCTTAGCCGGAAGAGAGTTAAAGGAGTTCGGTGGATTACGAGCAGTTGGTAATTCATCACCAGTGCCAGGTCCGCGCTTCATAGAAGTCACTTATAGGCCAAAGAACAAAAAGAAACTAACAACACCACTTCCTCATGTTGTTTTAGTTGGTAAGGGGATTACTTTTGATACCGGCGGTGTTTCACTAAAACGCCCTTACGATTTAATGATACCGATGAAGTCTGACATGGCAGGAGCCGCGGCAATTCTTGCGACACTTACGGCTCTTGAAGACTTACAACCTGATGTTCACGTCACCGCGTTAATGATGTGTGCTGAAAATGCTATCTCGGCTACTGCCCAGAGACCTAGTGATGTTATAAAGCATTATGGAGGAACAACTGTTGAGGTTATTAACACCGATGCCGAAGGTCGACTTGTTCTTGCTGATGGATTGGCTTATGCAGATCTTAATTTAAATCCCGATTATTTAATTGATATTGCAACTCTTACTGGGGCTGCAACTCTTGGACTCGGTAGAACCTTTGCTGCAATGTATACACGCGACGACCAACTTGCGTCCTCCTTTATTAAGGCTGGTTCAGATTCAGGTGATCAAGTTTGGAGAATGCCGCTCGTCGATGACTATCAAGACTCATTGAGAAGTGATATCGCAGATTTTAATCATGCAGCAGTTAAGGCCGACTACTCAGCTGGTTCAGTAACTGCAGCTTTGTTTCTAGAGCACTTTGCAGGAGCTCGTCGCTGGTTGCACCTAGATATTGCAGGTCCCGGGCGAAGTGAAGTTGATGCAGGTGAAAATCCAAAAGGTGGAACAGGTTTCGGTGTTCGTTTACTCACAACGTGGATTATGAGCCTTTAGTGAAAATAGATCCCCACTCTTACGCTGAAAACTTTATTGCCGAAGATCACATAAAATCTCAAGCCCGTGCGAGAGGTCTTGAACTCGGAGCAGTTGATGTAACTCCGGGTGCCGGCGCATACCTTCGCCATCTTGCATGTACATTATCTGCGCAATCAATCGTTGAAGTTGGAACTGGATCAGGCGTTGGAAGTTTATGGTTACTTGACGGGATGAGAATCAGCGGAACTTTGACCTCAATTGATGATGAGATGGAACATACTCGAATCGCGAGAATTGCTTTTAGCGATGCTGAAATCGCACAGACAAGAGTTCGACTTATCACTAATCCAGTACTTGATGTCATTTCAAAGCTCACTGATCGTGCATATGATCTCGTTGTTCTGCGACACAATCCAGAGGATTTAGCCTTCGTTATCTCTGAATCTCACCGTATTTTGCGAAGCGGCGGTGCGCTCGTAATTGATAATTTCTTTGGTGGTTCAAAGGTCTGTGATCCAGCTCAACGTGATCCAAAGACGGTTTCTCTTCGCGATGCTGGGAAAATCATTAAAAATGACACAGAGCATTGGGTGAGTACCTTAATTCCCATTGGAGATGGTTTGTTAGTTGCCACTAAGTTGTAGCAGAATAAACACATGATCTTTCCCCGTAAAAAAACGAGCGAACTCGATTCCCCCTGGTGGGAGGTTCGGACCTCTAAAAGGAGTTCACGAGGCAATACCCTTCTCATTGCTTTACTTGCGGGAAGCGTTGGAGGTTTTTTAGGAGTCAATTCTTCGGGCGGAACTTTTTTTCACAATGCGAACATTGTTTCATCTACTAGCACCATCGAGCGCGCACCTGATTCAGTAGCAGGAATTGCAGCACGAGTGCTTCCGTCAGTTGTTTCAATTACAACTCGATCAAGTAGTGGAGGCGGAACTGGTTCAGGGTTTGTCATTGATAGCTCCGGCTATATTTTAACGAATAATCACGTGATTGCCTCTGTGGCTGAATCAGGTGGGACGTTGCGAGTAACGCTCAATAATGGTGACGTTTACAATGCAAAAGTGGTGGGTCGAGATGCATCTTATGATTTGGCTGTCTTAAAAATTACGGGTTCCAACTTTCCTGCTCTGCAATTCGGCGATAGTGACAAAGTTGCGGTAGGAGACGCAGTCATCGCGATTGGTTCACCACTTGGCTTATCAGGAACAGTAACTCTTGGAATCATTAGCGCTAAAGATCGACCAGTCACTGCCGGTGGCTCGGCCGAAGAAAACTCATTTATAAATGCACTCCAAACTGATGCAGCAATTAATCCTGGTAACTCAGGTGGTCCACTTGTTGATTCAACTGGTGCGGTTATTGGAGTTAACTCGGCAATCGCATCTTTAGGTTCGACTTCTCAAACTGGCTCAATTGGATTGGGTTTTGCGATACCAATAAATCAAGCACGAACAACGGCCGACCAACTGATAAAAACTGGCAAAGCTACGTACCCCGTGCTTGGTGTTTCACTTGATATGAATTTCACTGGTTTAGGTGCTCTCATTGCTAATTCAAAATCAGGTTTGTTGGCTGGTGGACCGGCAGAATTGGCTGGTTTGAAGCCTGGAGATATTGTTATTGCATTTGAAAACCGGGAGATAACTACTGCCGAAGAGTTAATCGTTGCCGTGCGTGCAAAAAAGGTTGGAGACAAGATTACGCTCACCTATATTCGTGGTGGGAAAGAGTTTTCTGCCACTTTGACCTTAATTGCTGCCGCAAGCTAGAGGCTCATTCTTAGATAGGCTACAGGCATGTTCTTTGATATTGGTGCTGGAGAACTCATGGGTCTTGCAATTTTGGCGATGATATTAGTTGGCCCGGAACGGCTGCCAAAAGTTGCGGTCGAAGCGGCTAATATGCTCAAGAAACTTCGTAATCTCTCGCAGATAGCAACAGCAGAACTTAAAGAGAATTTAGGACCTGGGTTTGAAAATTTGCAACCGAAAGACTTACACCCAAAAACTTTTGTTAAAAAACAGCTGGCTGATCTCATGGATGAAAAGCCAGTGGCTAAAACTAAACGTCCTGAGGCGCGAATAGATCCAGATCTTATATGAACCTATTAGATCAAATTGCAGAAGCGTTAATGACTGTACAAGATCCAGAACTCCATAGGTCTATCACCGATCTTGGAATGGTCGAAGACGTTAATGAGTTAGATGGAAATGTTTCGGTTTCGATTTTATTGACAATTTCGGGCTGCCCTATGCAGGACAGATTGCGTACAGATATAACAAGTGCAGTTGCTAATGTTGATGGAGTTAAGAGCGTACAGTTGACGTTTGGAGTCATGTCACAAGCCCAACGTGATAACGTAAAGAAAATCATGCGAAATGGACGCGAAAAATTCATTCCATTTGCGCAACCAGATTCGTTAACACGAGTAATCGGTATCGCTTCGGGAAAAGGAGGCGTTGGAAAATCCTCGGTGACTGTTAATCTTGCCGTCGCCTCGGCCATGAAAGGTTTGCGTGTTGGAATCTTAGATGCCGATGTCTATGGCCACTCGATTCCCAGATTAATGGGATTGATGGGTCAACGCCCGACTGCGATTGACCAGATGTTCATTCCACTTGAATCTTTCGGAGTGAAGTGCGTTTCCATGGAGATGTTTAAGCCTGAACGTAGTGATGCCGTTGCCTATAGAGGACCGCTTTTGCACAGAGTTTTAGAGCAACTTCTCTCGGATGCTTATTGGGGCGATTTAGATCTTTTGCTTATTGATCTCCCACCCGGAACAGGTGATTTGGCTATCTCGTTGGGTCAGTTAATCCCAACTTCAGAGATATTAGTAGTTACCACTCCTCAAGTTGCAGCAGCTGAAGTTGCTGAACGTGCCGGAAGAATCGCCCATCAGATTCATCAACACGTAGTTGGAGTGGTGGAAAACATGTCTGATTATATTGATCCAGCAACTGGTGCATTAATTTCGCTCTTTGGAACTGGCGGCGGAGAAGAAACCGCACAGCGTTTATCTCAATTAGTTGGCAGTGAGGTGGCACTTCTCGGAAAAATTCCATTTAGTGTCGATCTTCGTTTAGGCGGTGATGCAGGTGTTCCTGTAGTCATTTCCGATCCGAAATCTGCAAGCGCATTAGTACTGTATGAGATTGCTGAAAAATTAATCAAGCGAAGGAAATCTTTACTCGGAGTTCGATTGGGAATCGCTACGTAGTTCTGCAATCAACTCTTTACCTAAATCAGAGAGTTCGCCTCGCACAAAATCGCGTGTTGCAACCTCACCTAGTGAAATTCTTAGTGCAGCAATTTCACGGGTGAGATATTCGGCATCGGCAATACTTCGATCATTGCGGGCTCGATCTTCATTGAGCTGGATTCTGTCGCGATCAGCCTGCCTGTTTTGCGCTAGCAGGATCAGAGGAGCGGCATATGAGGCTTGTAAAGAGAGAATCAAAGTTAAGAAAATAAATGGATACCCATCAAAGCGAAAATCTTCAGGCGCAGTGAAGTTCCAAGCAACCCAGCTAAAAACAAAGATAGTCATGTAGACCAAGAAGCGGGCCGTGCCTAAGAAGCGGGCAAAGCGCTCAGAAAGGCGTCCAAAGGTCTCTGGATCAAAATTTGGTCGCAGTGAACGTCGAGCTTCACGCGGAGTGTCTAGTCCGAAGTTTCGAGCCATCTTCACCCCTCCTTATAGGTAACTGGCGACTTTTCTCGATGGTCATTTCGCCAGTTTTCAGGAAGTAAATGATCGAGCACGTCATCGACTGTAATTGCGCCAAGTAGTCGATCGTTGGCATCTACAACCGGTAGTGAGAGCATGTTATAGCTAGCCAGGTGTGAGGAAACTTCATGCAGAGATGCCTCTGGCCTTACACCTCGAGAGTGGGTATCAACAATAGATCCAAGTAAAGTCGAAGGTGGCTCTCTTAGTAAGCGTTGGTAATGCACCGAACCGATGAAACGGCCAGTTGGCGTTTCTAGAGGTTGGCGGGCAATGAAAATTTGTGAGGCTAAAGCAGGTGAAATCTCTTGTTGCCGAATGGATGCGAGGGCGTCGGCTACTGAGTAATCAGCACTCATGACAATTGGTTCAGTCGTCATCATTCCACCGGCAGAATAATCTTCATAGTTCATTAGCCGTAAAACATCTTCTGCATCATCTGGTTCCATGAGTTTTAGCAGAGCTTCAGCACGTTCTTGACCAATTTCGCGAAGTAAATCTGCGGCATCATCTGGATCCATCTCTCCAAGAACATCTGCCGCACGCTCACCTTCAAGTTCGGCTAAGAGTGAAACACGATCATCTTCATCCATCTCTTCTAATACATCGGCTAAGCGATCATCTGCCAGGGCTCCTGCAACTTCTACACGACGTTTGGCGGGTAAGTCTTGCAAAACAGTAGCCAAATCAGCTGCACGCAGATTTGCCAAAGTTAAAAGCAAATTAACCACTCCTTGGTTTTGTTCCGGATAAGCAAAACCGATGACTTCATCCCAAGCAACCGTCGAGGTTGCACCTTTACGGCGGAGTCCGCGTCCCGGACGCATGATGTGGACTCGCGTGATTAGCCAGTCACCGGTTTGGTTTAGCTCCATTCCCAAATCTTCCACAAGAACCGCTTCACTCGTTGCTGTAAGCGTAATAGAACGGTCAAGCATGTCTCCAAGCACCAATACTTCGCCAGGACGGGTTTCATACCGGCGCATATTGAGTAACCCTGTAATAACTACGGCTCCACTTTCAATTGAAGTGATTCGAGTAATCGGAACAAAGACACGGCGTCGCAATGGAACTTCAACTACAAGACCCAAGATTCGAGGAGGAAGATTATTGGTTCGAAGCGTCGCTACCGCATCCCTGACCTTTCCGACTGGATCACCGTTTGGATCAAAAACCGCGGTGCCTGCAAGACGGGCAAGAAATACTCGTTTTAAGAGATTGCTGCTCATGGCTTAAGGGTACCTTTCTCTCATGGCTGAGGGCGAACAATTGCAAAACCTGGAACACATCCGCGATAGCCACACAGCGGTGCCGGGTAGACCTGATTTGATTCGTTTAGGTGTTGGGATCATTGGAATTGGAACTTCTGGACCTCTCATTGCCATGAGCGCTATGCCAATAGTGAGCTTAATTTTTTGGAGAAATTTGGGGGGAGCATTATTAACACTTCCATTCGCTATGCGTCACAGAGCTCATCGTGAGGGTGTTAAGTGGTCAATCATTGCCGGAATTGTTCTTGCCTTTCACTTCGTTGCATTTTTTCTAGCAATGCGCTGGACAACCGTTGCAGCCGGTACCGCACTCGTTGCATTGCAGCCAATCTTTGCGGCGCTCTTTGTAAAACTAGGCGGCGGTCATATTCCATCTAAGGCTTGGCTGGGAATGATTGTAAGTTTTTCAGGTGTATTACTGATTTCGGGAGTGGATTTGAATATTTCTTTTAAATCATTTCTTGGTGACTTGTCGGCCTTGATTTCAGCCGCTCTCGCGGCCTTATACATGATCGCTGGTTCAAAAGCGCAAAGAACACTTGAAACCGCGACTTACACGACAATTTGCTACTTTGTTTGTGCAATGAGCGCATTACCTATGGCAATTTTTTCAGGTGTTGAGCTCTTTGATTTCACTGCACGTGAATGGTGGATTGTTTTCGGATTGATTGTTGGTGCCCAAATTCTTGGACACACAATGTTTAATGCCGCACTTAAACGTGTATCTCCTGCAATAGTTTCACTGATAATTTTTTTTGAAGTTCCAGTTAGTTCAATTCTTGCGTTGTGGTGGATAGGACAGCGTCCACCCTTAGGGATTTTGCCCGGAATCGCCTTAATCCTTATCGGTTGTGTTTTAGTTGTTTCGCGTACTCGAACTCCACTCGTGCAGGTAACACCATGATTGATTTACATACACATACAAACAAGAGCGATGGGACAGATTCTCCGCGTGAACTGGTTAATAAAGCGATTTCCCTCGGAATAAAGGTTTTAGGACTCACCGATCATGATACGACGGCCGGCTGGATTGAAGCTATCGAGACGATACGAGGAGAGATTTCACTTGCCCTTGGAAGTGAGATCTCATGTCTGACCGAGGATGGAATTAGTGTTCATATGTTGGGTCTTCTCTTTGATGGTGACCATAAAGAGATGCAGATAATGCTTGAGGAAACTCGAGATGGCCGCTTACCGCGCATGCGTAAAATGATTGAAAAGATGCAAGCCGCAGGAATTAATATTTCCATGGCCGACGTTGAAGCTGCTCGACCTACTGGTGCAACCCTTGGGCGACCGCACTTAGCCGATGCACTTGTAAACAATGGTGTTATCAAATCTCGAGATGAAGCATTTCAAGGGATGCTCAATAATGATTCAATTTTCTACGTCTCCCATGCGGCGCCCACCCCGGTTGAGGCGGTTCGTATGATTCGTAGTGCGGGGGGAGTTGCAGTCATAGCTCATCCTTTTGCCTCCCTAAGAGGTCAAATTTTAGATGCATCGAATTTTCAGGAGTTAGCTACCGCTGGATTACAGGGCATTGAAGTCGACCACCGCGATCAAAATCCAGATGAGCGTGCGATGTTGCGAGTTATAGCCAAAGAACTAGGGCTAGTCGTAACTGGTGCCAGCGATTATCACGGCAACGGTAAACTAAATTCATTAGGGGAATTTCAAACATCACCCGAGCAATGGGAAAAGTTAGAGTCAATGGCAGATCGGCGAAGGGTGGTGAGAGCGTGAACGTAGTGCAAGTGAGTGCAACAACATTTGCAATCCAATCTTTTGTCACTCTCTTTGTAATTATGGATCCACCAGGTGCAACACCAATTTTCTTAGCTCTAGTTTCTCAGAAAAATCCTAAAGAGCGCCGAATGCTTGCGATGAAGGCGGCAACTGTTTCATTCTCTGTGATTACTCTCTTTGCATTATTTGGAAAATTTATTCTGGGCTATTTGAATATTTCAATGGCCTCCCTGCAAGCAGCCGGGGCGCTCTTGTTATTGCTCATCTCTCTTGATTTGTTAACAGGAGGAACAGGTGGAGGTAAGAGCGAGAGTTCAAGTGCAAATATTGCGCTTGTTCCACTTGGAACGCCTCTCCTTGCCGGCCCAGGAGCAATTGTTGCCACGATGATCTTTGTGCAAAACGCTGATACAACACCAAAGGTATTTGGATTAATTGCCGCGGTAGTCGGAGTTCACATCGCTATCGCAGCGGTATTAATGGCCTCAACTACGATTTTAAAGTTGATAAAAGAGGCCGGAGTCACTTTGGTGGCACGAATCGCAGGTCTACTTCTTGCCGCAATCGCGGTTCAAATGCTCGTTGACGCAATTCGAGTATTTGTCGCAGCTTAACTCTCTTTAAACTTCTTAGTCCTAGTACGAGTACGTTCAACTCTTTTTTGTGAAGTAGCAACTTTGCCTCGCCCAGAATCCTTACGTGGCGCAGTTGCCGTTTTACTTTCAACCCTCACGACCGGCTTGGCCTTAATCATTCGGCCCGTCGATCCCGTTGGAATATTAAGAACTTCAAATAAGTGTGGTGATGATGAGTAAGTCTCTTCAGGCTCGGCTAAACCAAGTTCAAGAACCTGGCTAATCATTTTCCAGCGAGCTAGCTCGTCCCAATCTACAAAAGTTACTGCGATTCCATCGGCACCTGCACGAGCAGTTCGGCCGATACGGTGGATATATGTTTTTTCATCCTCTGGGCACTGGTAATTAATCACATGTGTGATCCCCTCAATATCAATGCCACGAGCTGCAACATCTGTTGCAACGAGAACATCTGACTTTCCAGCTTTGAAATCACCGAGTGCTTTTTCGCGCGCGCTTTGACCTAAATCACCATGAATTGTCGCAGCCCTAAAGCCACGCTCGATGAGATCGTCAGCGGTTTTTTGGCATGTACGTTTTGTTCGGCAAAAGACAATAGTCGGTCCTCGCCCATCGGCCTGCAAAATACGGGAAAGCATTTCAATTTTATCCATCGCATGTGCACGCAGCACGTGTTGCTCGATTCGGCTGACAACTGCGCCCTCATCCTCACTGTCTTGCGTACGAATATGAATAGGTTGGTTCATGAAACGTCGCGCAAGAGCGATGATGTCCCCGGGCATTGTGGCCGAAAAGAGCATTGTCTGTGTGCGCTTAGGAGTATTTGCTAAAATCTTCTCTACATCTGGGAGGAAACCTAGATCGAGCATCTCATCGGCCTCATCGAGGACAAGTCGTGAGACTTCCTTTAATTTCAACAGACCTTGGCGTGATAAATCTAACAAACGACCAGGAGTTCCAACCACAATCTCAACTCCAGTATTAAGCGCTTCAATTTGTGGTTCAAAGGCACGACCACCATACACTGCGAGAGTTCGAATGCCGCGGTTGCTAGCTAACTCGTCAATATCTCGAGTTACCTGTGTACACAGTTCACGTGTTGGAACAACGATTAAAACCTGCGGCATTCCCTTATGTGCAAACTCTGCCCATTCAATATCATCAGGCGCAATGACTCTTTCGATAACTGGAATTCCAAATGCCAGAGTTTTCCCTGTTCCGGTTTTGGCTTGACCAATTACGTCGCCGTCTCCAAGGGCAATAGGCAACACCATCTCTTGAATTGCAAAAGGTGTGATAAAACCATGGGCGTGCAACGCCTCGATAGTTTGCGGTCGAAGTGGAAGCTGCGTAAAAGTCAATGACACGTTATGCAGCGCCGAAGCCGACGCGACGCGGTGATGGGTCGCCAACTTCGACGAACCCAATCTTGTCGGCCGGAACAATAATTTCATGACCTTTAGTGTCACTAAGTGTCAGTGGGGCTCCAGAGGTAAGAGCTTGAGTCACTGCGCTCTTTATTTCAGTTGTGGTCATTGCACTATCGAAAACTAAGTCACTTGCGACGCGAGTAACAGCGATGCGGACCTCTGATTTAACTGTAACTTCATTTTTCTTAACGTTCATAGGGTCAATGATATCGGCCTTTAATTGCGCGGAAAACCAGAAATACCTCTCCACATGAGGTTGTTAACCAGTTCAACTGCTTGTTCTCTAGTCAATGTGCTATCTCGATCCAACCAATGGCGCGCAGTAACTTGGGCATAACCAATCATTCCCACGCCAAGCAACATAGAGGCCTCCTTTGGAAGACCTGTGTCAATTGAGATTACTGCACTTGCTGCAGCTGCACAGTCGTATGTCATTCGATTAAGGCGCTCTCGAACAGATGGTTCGACACTCATATCACTTTCAAAGAGCAATCTAAAGGCTTCTCCCTCCCTCTCAATAAATGCAAAATAAGCATCAACTGTTGCATGCACTCGGTTGGCATTGTCAGGCGTAGATGCAATCGCCTTTTGAATTTCAAAGACGAGCGAATCAATGTGCAAATCTAAAACAGCTAGATATAGCTCAAGTTTTGATGGAAAATGCTGATACAAAACCGGTTTACTTACATTCGCCCGATCGGCAATCTCATCCATTGCCGCTGAATGGTATCCAGCGACTGTAAATACTTCGAGGGCTGCTTTAAGCAGAATTGCACGCCGCTCGTCTCGAGGTAAACGGGCTTTATTGGATATATCTGCCGTGGTCATTGGCGTAATCGTAGAGGGAGTTTGATGATTTATGCTAATACTTAGCGCCGGAGTTAGTAGCGACTATAGAGCGGTTAAGGCAGGATTGGAGTGCAATGAAACATTCACCCCTTGTTGATGCAGGCGCAGCACTCAACGTTGATGAGGTTCGAAGATACAGTCGGCATGTTCTCGTTCCGGAAATATCAATAATTGGTCAACAAAGAGTTAAGGCGGCGAAAGTACTTTGTGTTGGTGCGGGAGGATTAGGGTCCCCAGTTTTAATGTATTTAGCGGCAGCAGGTGTTGGAACCATCGGAGTAGTTGATTTTGATGTAGTCGAAGAGTCAAACCTACAACGACAGATTATTCACGGACAGAGCGATATTGGAACGAGTAAAGCGGAGAGTGCCAAGAGAAAGATTGCCGAACTTAACCCCAATGTACAGGTGATTACGCATGATGTTCGCTTAGACAGATCAAATGCATTAGAGATTCTTAAGGGTTATGACGTAATCATTGATGGCACTGATAATTTTGCGACACGCTATTTAATTAACGATGCTTGTGTACTTTTGAGTAAACCAAATATTTGGGGATCTATCCTTCGCTTTGATGGGCAGGCTAGTGTATTTTGGTCGGAGCACGGTCCCTGCTATCGCTGCCTTCACCCAACACCGGCGCACGGTGTTCCCAACTGTGCCGAAGCTGGCGTCTTAGGCGTTTTGTGTGCTTCGATCGCTTCAATCCAAGCGACAGAGGCGTTAAAACTCATTATTGGAATCGGTGAGCCGCTCATTGGTGAATTAATTATTTTCGACGCACTTGATATGAGTTTTCGAAAAATTGTGATCAAAAAAGATCCAGCATGTGTAGTGTGCGGGGTAAATCCGACCCAGAAAGGGTTATTAAATAATTACGAAGCGTTTTGTTCATCCGCTGGAGCTACACAAATAAGTGTTGTGGAGTTGAAAACGAAGATTGATAGCGGTGATGATTTTCTACTTATTGATGTACGTGAAGCTAGTGAATTTGAAATTGTGCGAATTCCCGGTTCAGTTTTGATACCTCTTAGGCATTTCATTGATGGAAGCGCATTAAAAAGCCTGCCTAAGGAGAAAGAGATTATTGTGCATTGCCATTCGGGAGGGCGTTCAGCGACTGCACTATCAATACTTAAGAACGCTGGTTTTCTGGATGTCACGCATGTTGAGGGTGGGGTACTTGCCTGGGCCAAACACATCGATACGACATGTACGGTGTACTAATGAAAGATACATACGAAGGTTTTCGAATTCTTTTAGTGCACGCCCATCCTGATGATGAGACGATAAATAATGGGGCGACAATGGCACTGTATGCGGCTCGAGGAGCACAAGTCACGCTTGTGACATGTACTCGTGGAGAAGAGGGAGAAGTTCTTGTTCCTGGTTTATCGCATTTGGCAAGCGCGCACGATGACACCCTCGGCTCCCACCGTGAGATTGAGCTGGCCAACGCCATGAGCGCTCTTGGTGTGCGCGATTACCGCTTTTTAGGTAATTTTCGAGATAGCGGAATGATGGGGAGCACAACAAATAATGGGGCAGGTGTTTTCTGGCAAGTTGAAGTAGATGTGGCTGCACGGCTTCTTGCAACAATAATTGATGAAGTTCAGCCACATATTTTAATTACTTATGATGAAATAGGTGGATACGGTCACCCGGATCACATTAAGACCCATCTTGTTGCTATGCGAGCGAGCGAGCTTTCAACATGGCAGATTCAAAAGATTTATTGGAACACGATGCCCAAATCAGTTATTGCAGCAGGCATTGCGGCAATGAAAGAGGTTGGTTCTGATTTCTTTGGAACTGACAATGTTGATGACATTCCTTTTGCCAAAGACGACTCGTTTGTTACTACATTGATTGATGGAAATGAATTTGTTGAAGCCAAAATGGAGGCAATGAAAGCACATGCAACACAAATTGCATTAGACGGTCCATTCTTTGCGCTTTCAAATAACTTAGGTTTGCAGATTTGGGGGCATGAGTACTACACGCTTGTGCGTGGCGAGAAATCTGCACCATTTGATAGCGATGGGCGGGAACGTGATTTGACCTCGGGAATAACTTTGTAGTGAAGTTTTTTTATTCAATATTTCTTGGGGCGGCTTTAGGCGCTGCCTCCATTTTTATTCATGCCTCTGTACCACCATTCGGTTTAATACTGAGTCTTGCCGCTACGGGCACTGGGATTTGGAGTATTGGACGGTTGTGGGGCAGACGATCCCTAAAAGTGCTTGCAAGTATCATCTGGACCTTTGTTGTTGTGCGTGCAGGCCTGCCAGGTGCAAGCGATGAGTATTTAATTGAGGCCAGTGCCGTTGGAATATCGTTGATAAATATAGGATTCCTTTTCTTACTTATTGCGATTTTATTGCCAAATTAATGAAAAGGTTTAGGGTTTAATTCTGGTCGTGGGTCTTTCGATTATTTCACGCCAAATAAAAATCTCATCATGAGAGAATTCAATTAAATGATTGTCTTTATTTCGCAATGAGTGCGTGCTCTCTAAAATCCCCACGATGTCGCGAAATCCGCCTTCTGGGTCGTGGAGTCGGATTGTAAGACGCCTACCAATGAGGGCTTCGAAACGGAGTTCGAGCAGGCTCGCCATGGGTCAACGATAAACCTTCGTTGCGATATCGCGCGAGATAGGGCTGAGCGATTAGAATCAGCCACGTTCATTATCATTTTAATCTGGAGGCTAGAGAGTGACATATATTATTGCCGAACCGTGTGTTGATGTTAAAGATAAGTCCTGCATAGCTGAATGCCCCGTGGACTGCATCTATGAAGGTTCACGTATGTTGTACATCCAGCCAGATGAGTGTGTCGACTGCGGTGCATGCGAGCCAGTCTGCCCGGTAGAAGCGATTTATTATGAGGACGATGTTCCAGCCCAATGGAGTGAGTTTGGCAAAGTCAATACCGAGTTTTTTGTTGAAATTGGATCCCCTGGAGGCGCGGCCAAAATGGGTCCAACCAATAGTGATCACGCACAAGTAACGGCTCTGCCTCCAAAGAGCGAGTAGTAATTCTTGCGTGAACAACTCCCAGATTTTCCTTGGGATGCTCTAGCTCCATATGGGGAGATTGCACGTTCGCACCCAGATGGAATCATAGATTTATCTCAAGGTACTCCGGTAGATCCAACTCCGGAATTTATTCAAAAATCATTTCGCGATGCTTCGAACTCTCCTAGTTATCCAGTCACTGCCGGAACACCCGAGCTGCGCGCAGCGATTAGGGAGTGGGCCACTTATCGACTGGGTGCGACCGGTGAGTTTGATGTACTTCCGCTCATTGGATCGAAAGAGTTAGTGGCATGGCTACCAACAATTCTTGAATCACGAAAAGTTCTTATTCCAGAAATTGCTTATCCGACATATCACGTTGGTGCCTTGATTGCCCAAGCGAAATCCATCGAAGTTGGTATAGATGCAACCATATGGCCACCTGCGGATTTGGCATGGCTGAACTCACCATCTAATCCCACGGGGCGAACCCATAGTGTTGAAGAAATAAAGGCGTGCATTCAATGGGCGCGCGCCAACAATTCAATTTTAGTTTCAGACGAGTGTTATATTGAGTTTGATCACACTGCAACTTCTTACTCTGTCTTATCTCAAAGCGGAGGTGACAATAGGAATATTCTTGCTGTTCATTCGCTTTCTAAACGCTCCTCTATGGCAGGGTATCGCGCCGCATTCATGATTGGCGACTCAGTCCTTATCACCCGAATTCGTGAACTTCGTAAACATGGCGGAATGATGGTTCCCCTTCCGGTGCAGAAAGCTATGACTGTCGCACTCAGTGATGATCGCCATGTTGCCGAGCAGCGTTCTCGTTACAACGCGCGACGAGACGTATTGCGTCCAGCACTTGAGGTAGCGGGATTTCAAATTGAATTCAGTAACTCAGGTTTATATATCTGGTGTACTCGCGGCGAGGATGCTTGGGAGAGCGTGAAGTGGCTTGCAGGAAGAGGCATATTAGCCACACCGGGCAGTTTCTATGGTCACGCCGGGGCTCGTCACGTTCGATTAGCTATGACGGCAACGGATGAACATATTAATTCCGCTGCTCTTCGATTGAAAGCTTAGTTTTATGGCAGTGGGAATTCTCTTAGTAGGTGGTTTTGGCACACGTTTAATGCCATTGACTAAGCACACGCCTAAACCCATGCTCACAGTTGCAGGTTTACCAGTGACTGAACATCAACTTGCTATGGCAAGGGATGCTGGTATCACTACGGTCGTCCTAGCAACTTCATACTTAGCTGAACTTTTTACTCCTTATTTTGGAGATGGATCGCGATGGGGCATGAAGTTGCGATATGCCGTTGAAAAAGTACCGCTAGGCACGGGGGGTGCAATTGCCAATGCCGCGCAGTTGTTAAACACCCAAGAATCAATTGTTGTTTTTAATGGGGATGTTTTGAGTTCACACAATTTGAAAGAGCAAATTCGCCAGCACGAGGAGCATGGTGCAGACGTAACACTTCATTTGACGACCGTTGATGATGCACGGGCGTATGGGTGCGTGACTACTGATGGCTCTGGCCAAGTTACCGCTTTTCTCGAAAAAATGGAGAATCCAATTTCGAATTCTATAAATGCCGGTTGCTATGTCTTTAATCCCAGCATTGTTAATGCGATTCCAAAGGACACAGTAATAAGTGTCGAAAGAGAAATCTTCCCAAAGCTCATAGCTAGTGGTAGAAAAGTATTTGGATTTATAGATAATTCATACTGGTTAGATATTGGTACCCCAAAAGCCTTACTGCAGGGTTCACGTGATTTAGTACAAGGGTTAAGCCACTCATCTGCATTTTCCTTGGCTGAAATTGGCATTCATAATAAACACTCACTCATTTCGGCTACTGCAGAAGTTGATTCCAGTGCGATCATTGATGGAGCTTCATGTATTGGCGCAGATTCGCAGATTGGAGCACAGGCACATATAACTGGTTCGATTATTGACCGTGGAGTGATCATTAACCGCGGCGCTCGTGTAATTAATTCATTCATCGCAAGTGGTGCAGTAGTGAGTCAAAATTCACTCATTAAGGCCTCTTTTGTGACAAAGGATGAGATTCTGCCTATCCCGGAGTAATTTTTATTGAATTTGCTGCATCTGCCCTCTACTTTCGCTTGACATATTCGACTTACACGCGTGTAATTCACTCTTAAGTAAGTCTTTTCCACGAGGGATGAGACACAAAGCTATAAAGGAGAATCGGTATGCCGATCCGACCTGAAGCCACAAACTCCCCTGTCCCCACAACTGGTCCAAAAATAACCTTAGTAAGTGGTGAGAATATTGAACTCTCTTGGCAAGAGCGCTCGCTATGCGCCCAAACTGATCCCGAAGCTTTCTTCCCTGAAAAAGGTGGCTCAACTCGCGAAGCCAAGCGCGTCTGTCTCTCCTGCGATGTTCGATCAGAGTGCCTTGAGTACGCGCTTGCTCATGATGAACGGTTTGGGATTTGGGGCGGATTATCAGAGCGCGAGCGTCGACGCTTAAAGCGTCGTTCTGCGTAATCTCGCAGCTCTCCAAAGGTCAATGTCATGGCTGAAAAGGCCGCACTAGGCCGGCATCGCGTTAGCGCGATTATCGTTTCACACGATGGGCAAGCGTGGTTACCAGAAACAGTTACAGCTCTAACTTCGCAGACTCGACCACTCGATTACATTGTTGCCGTTGACACTGCATCCAAAGATTCTTCGCAACAACTTCTTAAGTCAGCACGAATTCCAATAATTGATGCCGATCGCAAAACTGGTTTTGGTGAAGCAGTTTCAATGGCTGTTGAATCTTTGAAACCAGTTCAAACTGAAACAATTGAATGGATTTGGTTAATTCATGATGACTGTGCGCCTGCTCCAACAGCTCTTGAATTCTTACTACAAGCAATAGAGGACCGTCCTCAAGTAGCAATGGTAGGACCAAAACTTCTTGGTTGGCACGAGCGCACTCACTTGCTCGAAGCGGGAGTGAGCATTGCGGGTAATGGCGCTCGGTGGACAGGGTTAGAACCACTTGAATACGACCAAGGACAACATGATGGGATCCACGATGTTCTTTCAGTTAGCACAGCCGGTGCATTAATCAGGCGAGACATATTTGAAGAGATCGGTGGCTTTGATAAAAATTTAGCGCTCTTTCGTGACGATGTTGATTTTGGTTGGCGTGCTCGAGTAGCTGGACACACGGTTATTGCAGCTACTTCGGCAGTTGTTTTCCATGCTCAGGCAGCCGCGAGTGAGCGAAGAATGGTTGATGTAGAAGGTGCATTTTTGCATCGTCCTCTCTTACTTGACCGTCGAAATGCTGCATATGTACTTCTCGCTAACTCCACATGGTGGATGATTCCATGGCTTGCTTTTCAACTTCTCAGTTCGGCGATGGTGCGCTCGGTCGGTTATTTATTAGTAAAGCTTCCGGGATACGCTAGTGATGAATTACTTGCAGTTGCATCACTAATTGTCAAACCAACGATAATTTTTAAAGCTCGCAAAGATCGTAAAGCTAAGCGATTCGTATCTTCACGAATAGTTTCGGGATACATTCCACCTAGGTGGTCACAGTTACGTCTTTCGACTTCACGTTTATTTGAGGCTCTTCGTTCTCGATTACTTCCAGCTAGCGATATAACATCGACATCGATATTAAATTCACTTGAAGATGAGGATCTACTTGTACCAACTAAAGGCTTGCAATGGCTAAATCTCTTTAAGAAACCAGAGGTTGCAGGTTTTATTTTGTTATCCTTGATAACTCTTATTGCATCTAGAATGCGCCTCGGATCTCTCATAGGTGGAGCGCTCCCTATGTCACCGGATGGCGCGCGCGATCTATGGAAAAGTTACTTTGAATCCTGGCATCAAGTCGGAATGGGTACATCTCAAGCGGCACCACCTTGGATTGCCATTCTTGCATTGTGTGCGAGCATATTCTTTGGGAAAGCAGCGATTTTCCTAACGCTTTTCTTACTCGTAGCACCGATATTGATGATGTGGTCATCACTTAGATTATTTAAAACGAATACACAAAACAGTTGGATCAGTGTCTCAGCCAGCTTTATTTATGCTATCTCTCCTGTCGCAATTGCGGCAGTCAATTCAGGTCGCCTTGCCACGGTGGTTGCCCTCATAATTGCGCCGCAAATTCCAATTCTTTTAATACACTGGAAAGAAATTGAGTTACATTCTTGGCGTCGAATTTTCTTAATCTCATTAGTAGTCGCTGTGCTAACTGCGTTTACACTTTCAGTTTTTGTGATTCTATTAGGTTTAACTTTGTTTGCACTTTTTGGCGATTATTTGAACTTTGTTGCCGATCAAGGTAGGCCACTCTTCTTGGAGCGCATCAAAAAACGTTTGACGCTTCTATTAGTACCATTCCTACTAACCGCCCCATTTTCATTTGAAGCATTACTTGCACCATCTAAATTCCTAAGTGAACCCGGACTTTCCGTTGCCGGCGGCGAAGCTCCTCTTGTGATTCTCGGAAACCCTGGTGGAATCGGCTCACTTCCATGGTGGTTAATCAGCCCCTTGCCGCTAATTCTTTGTGTCGCGCTCTTAACTTCGAGTAAGGCCAGAACCATTGCCTTATTCGGTACTGGTTTCCTGTCTGCCGCAGTTCTCTTCTCATCTCTTTCCATATCTTCACATGGAAATTCAGCGCCATCAAGGATTTGGGTGGGCACATTCTTAGTTGGAGCCACTGGAGCAGCCTGCATGGCTGGCGTAGTAATTCTAGATCGTCTGAGATTAGTACTGATTACAAGTAATTTTCATTTTCGTCATATTTTGGCAGCTCTACTACTTCTTTTCTCACTGGTGTATACAGTCCTCACGTTAGGTTGGTCGGTCTCTGCAGGAGCGGACTCACCGGTTCAAAATAGCGATTCAACAGTAATGCCAGCTTTCTTAAGTGTTGAGAAAGACACTAAGACACTCGTGCTGCGAGAGATGGGGAATGCAGGTTCAAAAACTGTTCAATATTATATTTCACGTGGAAAAGATATTTCGCTGGGAGAGCCGGATATAGCCCCACCACAAGTAAGTGAGATAGCTACCGCAACACAGGCGCTTATAGATGGCTCAGGTATTTCAAGCAGTAAAGTTTTGGCAGATTTCGGAATCAAATATGTATTTGCGAAAGCCCCTTTTGATAAAAATATTATTCGCACAATTGACGGACTCGGTGGATTTACTCGCGCCTCTGCTACTTCGGTAGGAGTGGTCTGGCATGTAGCAGGCGTGACTGGTCGACTTGTATTGATAGGAAAAGATGGAGATAGAGAGCTGCTTGAAGCTGGTGAGATCGGGGCACGAGTAATAGTTACCCACCCTGGAAGAATATTGCTTACGGAGAGTTATGACCGCTCATGGCTGGTTTTGCAAGATGGATATCGCTTGGAGCGCACCGAAAGCGAACTAGGCTTACCGGTCTTTATAGCAACGCAGTCGGGGGAAATCTCACTTTTACATGATGGCACTATAAGGCGCGCGTGGCTCTCTTTTCAATTAATTACTTGGCTTGTTGTAATTATTGCCGCCGCACCAGCCGGACGAAGAAAGCGCGAATTTTCAGATAAGGAGCTAGCATGAAGCGATTGTTGCTCGCGCTCTTGGCTTTGGCGCTCTCATTCACACTAGCGACATTTTTCACTGTAACTACTAAATCTTCCGTTTTCTCAGAGACATATCCAGACGTTGTGTGTCCACCAACGTTAACTGGATTATCGTCACAAATCTCGATTGCTTCACGTAAAACGCAGTTCCAACGTCTTGCAACTAAAAGCACAAAGACGATTCCATTTAATGTGCTTCGCTACCCAGAAATTAAAGACTCATTAATCGTTTCTGCACTAGGGACTACACCGGTCATTTGGCAAAGTCGCAGCGGTAGTTGGGCGGGAGGCACCCTATGCACAGGGCCAATATCCTCACAATGGTTCGTAGGAGGAAGTTCCGATGTGAGAACTCGAGGAAAAATAGTTGTAATCAATAGCGGGTTGAGCGAAGCGATTGTTGACTTACATATTTATTCTGAAAATGGTAAGCAGCCGCTTGTTTCAGTTACTGTAGCGGCTAAAAATTTAAAGGTAATCTCTTTGGACTCTCTTGCAACGGGTGATAAATCATTGACAGTCCAAGCAGTTCCCCGTTCGGGGCGAATTAACGCATTTATGATTGATGAACTTGGCGCTGGTCTTAAAGCCCTTGGCGGCGACTTTGTTAATCCAGTTAATTCGACGGCTAAAACTCTCGTGATTCCTGCCGTCCCAAATCAAATTTTGAAAAAAGGAAAGACACCCTCTGCTGTTCACATTCTGCGAATTCTTGCACCTGACGATGTTGATGCAAATTTCACACTTGAGCTCTTGTCTGAAAACGGAAACTTTGTTCCAGTAGGCTTCAATTCGCGTAACATTACAGCCGGAGTTGTGACTGAGTTTGTCTTGTCACCTAAGATAGTAGCAAGTTCCTTCGCAGTTCGAATCACTTCAGATGAACCAATAGTTGCGGCAATCTCCTCTAAGTTCATCACCAATGGGCGAAGAGATTTTGTTTGGAGTACTCCTACGAGCGCTCTTACGCCTATGAAAATGGCGGTTACAGGCCTCGCACCGATAATCGTTTTTGCAGCCGATTCGATAGCCGTCACGATCGAAGTGACTCTAGTTAATGGAAAGAGAAGCATTGTTACTATCAAAGGTAGGGATGTAGTAACGTGGCGAGTACCTAAATCTGCGCGTTCAATCACAATAATTGAAGCGAGCCGGGAAACCCATGCCGGCGCGCTAGTCGCATCTATACATGGTTACGGGTATTTACCAATCACTCCGGGAAGTATATTAACCAAGGTCGAAATTCCTCACTCAAACATTCGTGTTTTAAATCCATGACAATCCCAACAAAACCATACATTCCCACTAATCTTGTGTTTATGAGCTCCCAGGCAAAGTTAGGTAGAGGTTGTTCGCGCGTTGGATGTCGCGCGGTGGCTACTATGACCTTGACCTATATTTATGCTGAATCTATGGCCGTAGTTGGGCCACTTGCGACTTTTAGCGAACCACATGCATATGACTTATGCCTTCTACATGGGGAGCGACTTAAAGTTCCACATGGTTGGAGTGTTTTAAAACAAGAGCTAAGCGGAGAAGAGCGCGGACCTTCAGAAGATGACCTCATGGCTATTGCTGATGCGGTTCGTGAAGTAGCAATGGTTCCCCTTACCTCACAGGAGAATTCAAAAGGCGAGGGCAAACAAACTCAAATCGGCCGTAGGGGTCATCTGCGCGCCGTTCCATCATAAAAAATTTGACATGAGTCATATTCCAAATATTTTTAAGGCCTACGATATTCGCGGGCTAGTAGATACAGAGTTGACGCCTGATTTTTCTTTCGCAACAGGTTTAGCTTTTGCACGTTTTCTACAGCAAGAGCGCGAACCAGCAACAGTAATTGTTGCCGAAGATATGCGCCCATCATCTCCATCGTTGGCTCAAGCTTTCTCGGCTGGCGTTAATTCAACTGGGATGGATGTAATGAGAATTGGTCTTGCGTCAACAGACATGTTGTATTTCGCTTCAGGGAAACTTGGACTGCCTGGCGCAATGTTTACTGCAAGCCACAATCCAGCGGCATACAATGGAATTAAATTGTGTTTTAGTAGCGCCCGCCCAATAGGAAAAGAAACAGGTCTGCAAACAATTGAAAATTTTGTTCGTAAAGGCTCTCCCATCGAAATACGTTCAGTCGGTGCTGAATTTAAACGAGAAATGCTTAACGAATATGTAGAGCACTTACTTACGTTGGTTAACTTGGACTCTATCCGGCCACTCACTATTGTGATTGACGCAGGAAATGGAATGGCCGGGCATACGGCCCCAGCGATTTTTGCACATTTGAATTGCACTGTTATTCCATTATTTTTTGAGCTTGATGGGAGTTTTCCAAATCACGAAGCTAATCCAATTGATCCGAGAAATCTACGTGACTTGCAAAAAGCCGTAAAAAAACATAAAGCGGACTTGGGCTTAGCATTTGATGGAGATGCCGACAGGTGTTTTTTAGTTGATGAAAACGGTCTTGCAATAAACCCATCAGATTTAACTTCATTAATAGCCCACCGCGAACTCATAAAATATCCCGGCTCAACCATCATCTACAACCTGATTTCATCACGTGCAGTGCTAGAAGTGATAAAAGAAAACGGTGGCATTGGCCTTCGCAGTCGGGTAGGCCACTCGTATATCAAGGCGATGATGGCCGAAAGTGGAGCAGTATTTGGAGGAGAGCATTCAGGCCACTTTTACTTTAAAGAGTTTTGGGGTGCCGATTCAGGAGCACTCGCCGCGCTCCATGCAATTGCAGCCTTAGGGGAGACTAAAAAATCGATGTCACAGATTCTGGCGCCATATCAAAGGTATGTTTCAAGTGGGGAGATTAACTCCACCGTAACTGATGTAAAAGGTGCTTTGTGGAGCGTTGAACAAACTTTCTCAGAGAGATCTGGAGTTGAAATCGACCACGTGGATGGCTTAAGTGTCTTGGGTGATACGTGGTGGTTCAACCTCCGATCATCTAATACTGAGCCTTTGTTGCGCTTAAATGTTGAGGCTAAGTTGGCTGGAGATATGGGCACACTACGTGATGAAGTTCTCTCGTTGATTCGCGGCTAATCTAAGGCTCATTACTCACTTTAGGGAGCAAGGCAGTAACCTAAGCACCTACAGTTTCGTCCATAAGGAGCATTTCGTGAACTCACCAATTACAGCAACTCTTCCACGCCATGACATCGCCGATGCATCTCTTGCATCGCAAGGTCGAAAGCGCATCGAGTGGGCAGAACGCAATATGCCGGTTCTAGCTCAGATCCGTGAGCGTTTTGAAAAGTCACAGCCTTTTGCTGGCGTGCGAATCGCTGCTTGCATGCATGTCACGACTGAAACTGCAAACCTTATGCGTGTTTTAAAGGCGGGAGGCGCTGATATTGCTCTCTGTGCTTCAAATCCATTATCAACACAAGATGACACTGCAGCAGCACTTGTCCATGAATACGGAATCAGCGTCTTCGCTCGAAATGCCATTGATCGAGATGGTTACTACGTGCACATCAACGCCGCCCTCGATATCGCACCTCACCAAGTTTTTGACGATGGCTGCGATCTTGTAAATACTCTCCATACAACACGAAAAGAGTTAATTCCTAATATCGCAGGTGGCTGTGAAGAGACCACAACTGGTGTTATCCGCCTTAACCAGATGGCAAAAGACGGAGCCCTTGAATTCCCAATGATCGCTGTTAATGATACTGACACTAAACACATGTTCGATAACCGCTACGGAACTGGTCAATCGACACTTGATGCTGTTTTCCGTTCAACTAACTTCTTACTTGCTGGACGCATCTTAGTTGTCGCAGGCTTTGGATATTGCGGTAAAGGCGTTGCAGAGCGTGCAAAGGGAATGGGCGCCGATGTCATTGTTACTGAAATCGATCCAACAAAGGCCCTTGATGCCATGATGCAGGGTTTCCGTGTAATGCCGATGATCGACGCTGCAAAGGTCGGAGATGTCTTTATCACTGTAACTGGAAATCGTGACGTCTTACGCGAAGAGCATTTTCAAGTTATGAAAGATGGCGCAATTATGGCCAACTCTGGTCACTTTGATATTGAAATTGACGTTGCATGGTTAGAGCAAAATTCAAAGACAAAGAACTCAAAAATGCGTCACCAGACCGATGAGTACGTTTTGGCTGATGGTCGCCGCTTGTTACTTCTAGCAGAGGGTCGTTTAGTAAACCTAGGTGCGGCAGAAGGACACCCAGCCTCAGTTATGGATATGTCCTTCTCTGATCAAGCGCTCACTGCCGAATACTTAGTAAGAGAAGCTAAGAACCTAAAGCCTGGCGTGCACGAGGTTCCAACATATATCGATAAGGAAGTTGCAAGCTTGAAGCTCATAAGTATGGGCGGACATATCGATATTCTTACACCCGCCCAGGATATGTACTTGAACTCTTGGGAGCACGGTAGCTAATGACATTGGTTATGGTCGTTGATGACGATCAAGACCTATCAGAAATGCTCGGAATAGTTCTAACCGGAGCAGGAATTGACGTTGACTTAGTAAGTCGCGGCGACGAAGTTCTCGATGTTTTCAGAAACAATCCACCAGATTTGGTTCTGCTCGACGTTATGTTGCCAGGTCTTGATGGTATTGAAGTATGTAAATTAATTCGGGCTGAATCAATGGTGCCGATAATCATGCTTAGTGCCAAAGGTGATTCTTTTGATGTTGTGAGGGGCCTTGAAGCCGGTGCCGATGATTACATGATTAAACCTTTCAAGCATCCCTCAGAGCTAGTTGCACGAATTCGCACTCGCCTGCGACGAACAAATACCGATATTTCAGGTCTTTTGACAATCGGAGATCTAGCTATAGACGTTGCAGCCCACCAAGTTTTACGCGCCGGCAAACAAATCGCACTTACTCGACTTGAGTTTGATTTGCTTGTAGCGCTCGCAAAAGAACCAGGTCGAGTATTTTCGCGCGATGCATTACTCAGTGAAGTGTGGGGATATCGTCACTCAACCGATACTCGTTTGGTAAATGTGCATGTGCAAAGGTTGCGAGCAAAAATTGAACATGATGCAGAGCGACCAGAATTAGTAATAACCATACGTGGCGTGGGCTACAAAGCTGGAGTTTTGGGCGGTTCCTAATCATGAATCGCTTCATCTCTACTTTTCGCAACTCACTTGCGCTAAAAGTCATAATCTCAACTGTCGTGCTCTCTCTTAGTGTTATTTATGTCGCGGGCTCAGCGCTCAATTCGCAGTTATCAAAGGGAATAAAGCAAGTGAATCTAGATTCAGCGATGATTGAGGCGAGATCTACCATCTTCAATGCCAAATATCGACTAGTTTTAGCTCAAGGCGAAAAAGATGCCGCTGTTCGGAAAGTAATTGATGATGTAATTGCATCAGCAACATCGCTCACTACTAATGAAAATGCGCGTGATGTGGTGTTTTTAAAAAGTTATGGAAATACCAGAAAACTAAATTATGAGATAAGTTCGAACTTAGTTGATCCGGAAGCGATTCCGGCATCTCTTAGCAAGAAAGTTCGTACCAGTGACGATATAGCTTGGAGTTATATTCGCATTCGCTATATCGGAGGCGAGAGTATTTCAGGTCTTGCTTTTGGCGAGAAAGTTTTAATTCCTAACGCTGGGCAGTACGAGATGTACATGCTTTTCTCCTTGGCAAATCAAAGTGCAACTCTCAATCTCATTCAACGCTACCTTCTTTTAACTGGGTTTTTCTTGGTTCTTCTTATAGCTCTAATAACCTGGCTTGTAGTTAGGCAAGTTGTACGCCCCGTGCGTGAAGCTGCCCATATTGCAACGAGATTTACAGCTGGTGATTTCCTACAGCGCATGAACGTTCACTCACAAGATGAGATTTCTACGCTTGGCCATGCTTTTAATGAGATGGCAGAATCTCTAGAAAAGCAGTTCGCTAGACTAGAAAACCTGTCACGGGTGCAACAGCGTTTCGTATCAGATGTTTCACATGAGCTACGCACCCCACTTACAACTTTGCGTATGGCGTCAGAGGTTATTAACACTGCAAGGGAAAATTTCGACCCCGTAGTTGCTCGAAGCGCTCAACTCATGATTGCTCAACTTGATAGGTTCGAGAGGTTGCTGGAAGACTTACTGGAGATCAGTCGCTTTGATGCCGAGGTGGCAGTTCTTGAGGCTGTAGATTTTGATATTGTGCTGCTCGCCCGACGTTGCGCAGATGATTTGGCATTAGTAGCTAAAGAACGATCAACAGAGTTACGCATTTACTCAATTTCAGAGTCAGTGAACATAAAGGCCGATATTAGGCGCGTAGAGCGAATTTTACGAAATTTATTTTCTAATGCAATTGATCATGCAGAAGAGAAACCAATAGCCATTACTATCATTTCTAGTGAAGAAGATGTGGCTATAGGAGTTCGTGATTTTGGAATTGGTTTGGATGAAGCCAATCTGATAAGAGTCTTTGATCGATTCTGGCGTGCCGATCCTTCTAGAGCTCGAACTCGAGGTGGCACTGGGCTCGGCCTTTCAATTGCCCTTGAAGATGCGCGTTTGCATAACGGTGAACTTGAAGCGTGGGGCCGTCCAGGAAAAGGTGCACACTTTGTGCTGACTCTTCCTCGCCAGGCGTGGTCAGGTATCAGTTCCCGCTTAATCAAACTTCAGCCAGATGATGTTCATGGTTAGTTTCCACAATCAAATTTTCGATTGGTTGACAACTCATACTCTTAGTCGATGCAACGTATTGAAGAGTTTGGTCAATTACTTTTTCCTACACGATGTTTCGGTTGCAAAGTAATTGGATTACCCATTTGTGCGAAGTGTCGACGCGAGTGGCATCCTCATTATTACTCAACCCAAATTGCAAACCTTCAAGTTCATTCTGGGGTGATATATTCACCAATAGCAAGCAAAATAATTCTGGCAGCAAAGGAGAATGGGCTCGCAGGAGCGGACACGCTAGTAATTGATTCAATTATTCATGTACTCTCACTAG
The DNA here is from genome assembly GCA_030681675.1 of Candidatus Planktophila sp. Taxonomy (NCBI): domain Bacteria; kingdom Bacillati; phylum Actinomycetota; class Actinomycetes; order Candidatus Nanopelagicales; family Candidatus Nanopelagicaceae; genus Candidatus Planktophila; species Candidatus Planktophila sp. Next base: position 145,617 of record JAUXRP010000003.1, on the reverse strand, counting down.
CGCGTTTTGATGATCACAATATTCGATTAGTGCCTATTCCCTCATCGCCTTCTGCTCGGCGAAGAAGGGGCCGAAGTTTTGTCGTTGATATCACGTCCAAAATCGGCAGGCAGCTGGACCTTCCTGTTTCTGATTCACTTGAGCTGTGCCGAAAAGTTGTTGATCAGAGCGGTCTGAATGCAACTGCTCGAGTCGAGAATATGCAGGGAGCTTTCGCCCTCAAACGAGGTGCATTTCCCCGCGGTGATCTGATTCTGATAGATGACGTAGTGACGACAGGGGCCACCCTCACTGAGGCGGCAAGGGTTTTAAGGCTCCGAGGCTTACATGTTCTTGCCTCAGTTACCGCTTGTGTGGCTCAACCTCTACGATAGGAGAGTTGATTCGAGCTATGTTGTGCGAAAGGGCCAGTGATGCCAGCGTTTTTTGACAGAATTATGCGTGCAGGAGAAGGACGCCTACTTCGTGAACTCGGCAAAGTTGCCGATCTCGTCAACGGACATGAGGCCCGAATCAGCGCACTCTCAGATGCGCAGCTTCGAGCCCAGACTCCTGAGTTCCAGAAGCGCTTCACAGATGGTGAAACCCTTGAAGAGTTACTACCTGAAGCCTTTGCCGTTGTTCGAGAGGCGGCCAAGAGAACTTTAGGTCAACGCCATTATGACGTTCAGATAATGGGCGGGGCCGCTCTGCATCGAGGCAATATCGCTGAAATGCGTACAGGTGAAGGAAAGACTCTTGTAGCGACCTTACCGTCGTATTTAAACGCCCTAGCCGGTCGTGGTGTCCATGTGGTTACCACAAACGATTACTTAGCCGAGCGCGATAGTGAGTGGATGGGCCGTATCCACCGTTTCTTAGGATTAAAAGTTGGAGTAATTCTGGCCAATATGTCACCGGCCGAACGGCGCGAAGCTTACTTAGCAGATATTACATATGGTACTAATAATGAGTTTGGTTTCGATTATCTACGTGACAATATGGCGTGGTCGCTCGAAGAGTGTGTTCAAAGAGATCACTACTTTGCAGTAGTCGATGAGGTCGACTCAATTTTGATTGATGAGGCACGGACACCTTTGATTATCAGCGGTCCTGCCGATAAAGCAACCAAGTGGTACGTCGAATTTGCAAATCATGTAGGAAAATTGCAACGTAACGTGCACTATGAAGTGGATGAGAAGAAGAAGACTGTTGGAATTCTAGAAGAAGGCGTTACGAAGGTTGAAGAATTGCTGCAAATTGGTAATCTTTATGAGGCAGCTAATACACCAATGATTGGTTACTTAAATAATGCTGTGCGTGCTAAAGAGTTATTTAAGCGCGATAAAGACTATGTTGTGATGAATGGCGAACTCTTAATTGTTGATGAACACACTGGACGCATGTTGGCGGGACGTCGCTACAGTGAAGGCTTACACCAAGCATTAGAAGCTAAAGAACGAATTGAAATTAAAGATGAAAATCAAACATTAGCGACAATCACTTTACAAAACTATTTCCGGCTATATTCTAAATTATCGGGCATGACAGGTACGGCGATGACCGAGGCATCAGAGTTCTATCAAATCTATAAACTCGGTGTTGTTCCTATTCCAACTAACCGTGAAATGATTCGCATTGATCAAGCTGATTTAGTGTACAAATCCGAGGAAGGTAAATTTGCAGCTGTAACGGCAGATATTGCCGAAAAACATCGCAAGGGACAACCAGTGCTGGTTGGAACTGTTAGTGTTGAAAAATCAGAAGAGCTCTCTGCGTTTCTTCGTAAATCAGGTGTACCTCATGAAGTGCTCAATGCTAAACATCATGAACGCGAAGCGGCAATCATTGCCCGAGCTGGAACTCTAGGCGCAGTTACTGTGGCAACAAACATGGCCGGCCGAGGTACTGACATCATGCTTGGTGGAAACCCAGAGTTCATGGCAGATTTCGAACTTCAACGTCGCGGAATATCTCCTGTTGAAAATGCAGATGAGTATGAAGCTGCTTGGCCGTCCGAAATTGCACGACAGAAAGCGGCCGTTACTAAAGGTCACGAAGATGTTATTGCATTGGGTGGGCTCTATGTTCTAGGAACTGAACGTCACGAATCTCGCCGAATCGACAATCAATTGCGCGGACGTTCAGGGCGCCAAGGCGATCCGGGAGAGTCTCGTTTCTATCTCTCCTTGCAGGATGAACTCATGCGTCGATTTAACTCAGGAATGGTTGAGCGATTTTTGACCGCAGCAGGAATTCCTGAAGATGCGCCTATTGAATCCAAGATGGTAAGTAATGCAATTCGTTCTGCCCAAACGCAGGTCGAAGCTCAGAACTTTGAAATGCGAAAGAATGTTTTGAAATACGACGATGTTATGAATCGCCAACGTCAAGTTGTTTATGGTGAGCGCCGGTTAGTGCTTGAAGGTCAAGATATTAAAGCGCAAGTAGCTGATTTTGTTCGTGAGACATTGACGGCATATGTAACAATTGCAACGTCAAATGGCTATGCCGAAGAATGGGATTTGGAAACACTTTGGAAGGCACTAAAGACTATTTATCCAATCTCATTTACCATCGAAGATTTAATTGCTTCGGTTGGATCGCGTAATGCTCTGGATGCGGATTATCTGACTGCACGGATCATTGAGGATTGCGAAAAAGCATATGCCACACGTGAAGAAAATTTAGGTCCCGAAGTTATGCGCGAGTTGGAGCGTAAAGTCTTACTTTCGGTTCTAGATAAGAAGTGGCGCGAACACTTATATGAAATGGATTATCTTCAAGAGGGAATTGGACTTCGCGCAATGGCCCAACGCGATCCATTGGTTGAATACCAACGCGAGGGATATGAACTCTTTTCTGCGATGATGGATGCAATAAAGGAAGAGATTGCCAGTTTTCTTTTCAATATTGAAATCACTGTTGAGACCTCAAGCAATGAGGTAACTGGGGTGGGCCTTGAAGCAAAACCCCTTCTTGCATCAGGTTTGCAGTACACGGCCGCGGACGAAACTGGCGTAAAAACCACAGGTCAGGTCTCTAGGAATGCACCATGCCCTTGCGGATCTGGGAAAAAGTTTAAGCGCTGTCATGGCGCGGCTTAGAGAAGTGAGAGCGCAGTACAAAGCCAACGACCATCAACACCTTCAAATCTGAAGGTAAGCGCCCGTAAGCGATCGCCGAATCGAACTGTAACGGTCGCTTCACAAACACCATCTAGCGGTTCGTCTATATGCACTTTTCTTATGTGGCCCACATCCTTCTGGCTCCCAGAATTGCCAAGTAATTCATTAAAGATTCGATGGTGAAGGGCCTTAGTTAATTGCGCAGGTGTTCGTCGTCCAGCATAAATTTCGAGAACATTTCGTGCGAAATTTTTGCACCACTCCTTTAGCTCTGGTAGGTCTTGAGTAGAAGTTGGTTCAGGAGCAAAATCAGGATCAAACTCATCATCGAAGGTGCTTGGTACAGAATAGAGCTTGCTCTTTTTTTCAATAGCAGGAAGCAGGCGTGGCCGAAAAATCTCAAGAATAGGGTGTAGCCAGTCCTCATCCTCATCACTGGAAATGGCGGTGAGTGTGATTGCATTGAATGTGGGTAACTCGTTGTAGTTCGGATTAGTAGTCATGAGGCTAGATTCAACCTTTGCGAATGGAATCTCCTCAACCAATTGGTGGAGCTTTACTCATACAGATGGATGAGTGTGGATAAGGAGGGGTAGGTTCTGCGGCAATAGCATTGAGTTCTCACCATGTCATACAAAAAAGATTCCTCACGCTCGCGCACCCCATTAGCCCTCACCTTGATAGGAGCATCTTTCCTGTCAGCATTCGCTCTCACTTTCCTCTCGCAACGGGGTAGTGACTATTGGGTCGCCACTGCAGGCATGGCACCTGGACATCAGATTGTGTCTGGGGATGTACATCGCGAGCATCTTGATTTGGGTTCAAGTGCATCGCTGTACTTAAATTCTTTTGATGATCCACGAGGCCTAGTAGTGGTTACGAAGATTGAAGCTGGCGAAATTTTAAATAGTCAAGATGTGAATTCGTCAAGCAATCTCCCGGCGGCAAGCGCGGTCCCAGTAAGCATTCGCAGCGTAGATCTTGCTGCAGGAATTCAAGTTGGTGAAGCCCTCGATATCTATTGGGTAATCGATAGTCAAAATGGAGAAATGCCCGTGCAACCTATCCTCATCTTAGGTGGAGTAATACTTTTAAACTTTGATCAAAGTAGTAAGAACTTTGGTACTGACGCCGCGCTGACCATCTCTGTTGAAGAGACGCAAGTTTTACGCCTACTGACAGCAACTACTCACGGGCGTTTAGTCATAGTTCGTTCTCATGTCTGATCTCGAACTTCCAACGGTAATAACCGCCATCGCTAGCGCGCCGACTGAGGGATTTATAGCTAGCACTCTCTTTGCGCAAGGTTGGAGTGTAGTTTTTCGAGCTATTGATATCGATTCTCTTGAGAGTTTCATTCTCAATAATTCAGAGCTCGCTGAGACCGCTATGCTGATCTTCGCTCCAGATTTATCAGGAGTAACTCGGGAACGTCTTGATGCAATCACTTTACGTGTGAAACAGGTAATAGGGTTTTCTGAAACACCCAGTGAAGATTCTTACTTGGGAGAGATGCACAGATTACCAAGTAGTGCCACAGATTTAGTAAGCCTAGTTCGAGGATTTGTTCGTGCTCCTATGCTGCGTCAAAGTACACAAATGCAGAGTAAGAAGAGAAGAGCACACGTTCTTGCTATCGGGTCTGCTGGCAGCAATACTGGCTGTACAACTTTGGCTATTAACATTGCAATGGAGCTGAGTGTTCTTGAGAAATCAACACTGCTTATAGATGCAAATTTCCGCGCACCTTCCATTGCAGCTTTGCTTGCAGTTCGAAACGTTAAGAGCGATATAGGGTGGCGAACAATTGCTCCTATGTTTTCGATTGCTGAAATCACTCAAGACCAAGTGAGATCTGTGCAAGCACTTATGGAGAGTGCGACAGATTCATTTGACAGAATTATTATCGATCTCGGATCAATATCTGGATTATCAAATCGCTTGACAGATCGTCGATGGACTTCGACGGTCACCACTTGGTCTTGCGATCTAGGAGATGAGCTAATGGTTGTTGCGCGCCCTGATGTCCTAGGATTTCATCGGCTTGAGCAAGTCAGTGCATTGATCGAAACAACTTCAATTAGAAGTGGCCTTAGTTTCACTCTCAATATGCGTTCGCCAGGGCGTAAAGGGGCCGAGGAAGAGTCTAAATTCTTAGCTATTACCACCCCACTTCGACCATTAAATGTTCGGGTCATTGCCCGAGATTCCCGTGCAGTAAATTTGGCAGAGAGTCAGAAATCGACCTTGATTGAGGTTAATGATCGCTCTAATCTACGAAAATCTATCGCTAAGTTGGCTAGTGAGATTGAGCACTGATTTCTAATACTATTAGTACATGCGCGCCTATCTTCCAATTCTTCATAGCGATCTATTGGAATTCTTGAAGTCAGGTAGTTTTGATGCATCCACAGTTTTTGCACCAACAGAGATTTTTGTTAGTGAGAATCTTGAGTGTGATGAAGAAGAGCTTGAGTATCTCCTATCAAAGAGTGCAGGAGAAGCGACCCTTGAACTTCGTGCATCTGCAACTTCACCAGGTATTGTTTTAGCGCTAGAGCTTGATAGTTCTCAGGGGGGCGAAAGTCAGGAAACCTCTGTAAAGTTAAAATCTCCGCTTAGATGGAGCCAAGTTCAATGTGCTTTAATCTCTTATGCCAACGAAGATGAATTACTGTGGTTTGCAACTCAGGAGATATCTCAAGAGTTGCAAAACTGGTTATAAAGATGCCACAGTTTGAAACTCTAATTCACGGTCGAAGCTCAGTGACAATCGATCAAGCTCATCGTCTTCGAGAGTTAATAGCGGATTGGCAACTACTTTCGGATCTCTCTTTTGCTGACCTCATCCTCTGGGTTCCTATTCGCAAAGATGTGAAATTATGGCCGACCGGGCATGTTGCCGTTGCACATATACGTCCAACCACTACAGCCACTGTCTTTATGGATGATGTGATAGGAAATGAAGTGACGTGGGGTAGCAGGAGTCAAATTGACGAAGCGCTCTCAAGCGGCGAAATTATTCGAACGTCTGAGCCTGAAAGAGTCGGCGAAGTCTTGATTAAGGAAGAAACAGTGCCTGTAATTTTCGATGGAGCGGTTATTGCCGTGATTTCTCGCCATCGAAACTCCGATTTAATGCGATCTCCGGGAGCTCTTGAACGTAACTATCGGGAGATTGCTCATTCGCTCTATCGAATGGTTGCAGAGGGATCATTTCCTTACCGAAATGCAGGCTCTCTCTTTGAGCCAGTTCCCCGCGTCGGAGATGGATTAATTCGCCTTGATGTAAATGGTGTAATTTCATTTGCAAGTCCAAATGCACGATCTGCTTTTAGTCGAATGGGGTGGAAGAGTGAAATTGAAAACCACAAACTTGGCGATGTCGCGGAGGCGGTCATCAAGAATTCGCATGATGCACATGAGGAGGGGATTAAGACCAGATTAAATGGCAAAGTTTTACGCCGCGTTGAAATCGATAATCAAGGTGCGACAATCGATTTGCTAGTGCTTCCCTTGCTCGTTGGTGATGATCGAATTGGAGCTATTGTGCTACTCCAGAATGTTACAGAGCTTCGGCGTCGTGATCGCGAGCTAGTTACTAAGGATGCAACGATCCGCGAGATTCACCATCGTGTGAAAAATAATCTTCAAACGGTTTCAGCTCTTTTGCGACTTCAGGCACGACGAATTGAAGATCCAGGAGCGGCTTCGGCCCTAAATGAGGCAGTGCGCCGAATCGCATCGATCGCCTTGGTCCATGAAACTCTTTCAAGCAGTAGTGAGAGTGATGTCGCTTTCGACATAGTATTAACTAGTTTAATTTCACATGCTTTAGAGTTGAGCCCTCGAATGGGTGAACTCTCAATAGAACGAAGTGGGGAACTCGGTTCTTTGGAGTCACGGCTCGCAACTCCACTTTCATTAGTAATTACTGAATTAATGCATAACGCTCTAGAACATGGATTGGCAGAGCAAGGATCGACATTAACTATCAATTTAGCGCGTTATAGCAATGAGTGTGTTATCACAATCGTTGATGACGGCATTGGATTACCTGAAGGATTTGATTTAGCAACTTCTTCAAATTTAGGTTTACAAATTGTGCGTACTCTCACAGAGAATGAACTCAAAGGTGTTTTACGATTATCATCAACGGATGCTGGAACTACTGCTTCACTGCGTTTTCCGCTGTAAAAGGCGCCAGAGAATTAGAAAGAGTTCTGCTGCTCTTGAAGGCGGGCACGATTACGTGCGGCGCGGCGTTTAAGTGCTCGACGTTCATCCTCAGATAAACCACCCCACACTCCAGCGTCCTGCCCGCTCTCAAGTGCCCAGGCCAGACATGGATCCTTTACGATGCATCGATTGCAGACTTTCTTCGCCTCCTCAATTTGAGAGATTGCTGGTCCAGTATTTCCAACTGGGAAGAAGAGTTCTGGATCCTCATCGCGGCAGGCCGATCTATGTCGCCAATCCATCTGCGTGCCTCCTCTAGCCCCGTTTTGGCGAGGCCTCATTTGATCTAACTTCTTTGTTAATACGCTCAAAATCTCTGCGCAAGAGGCTAATCCTCTCGCCTTCTCCTCGGATTAACAAGGATGTGAGCGAAGAGATTTCCGATAACGTGGGTGATTTATATCGCGCGTGCCCCCGACAGGAATCGAACCTGCGCACCCGCCTCCGGAGGGCGGTGCTCTATCCCCTGAGCTACGGGGGCTCATGAGTTAACCTCTTCAAGGTTATCAGCGGGTGCGCATTAGTTGCGAAACTGTAAGAATTACGCCTATGAGTTCAATCGCCTATTTCGCTACTGGCTGTTTTTGGGGTGCTGAGCGCCGTTTCTGGCAGATGCCCGGAGTTATTGGGACTTCTGTCGGGTATATGGGTGGGCGCGTGATGAAGCCCACATATGAAGAAGTCTGCACTGGAACTACTGGTCATGCCGAAATAGTAAGGGTGAGCTTTGATGAATCAAAGATTTCTTATCAACGATTATTGGAAGAGTTTTGGACGATGCATGATCCAACATCGTTGAATCAACAGGGAGGTGACATAGGAACCCAGTATCGCAGTGCGATATTTACGACAACGCCGGCACAATATGTCACCGCTGTATCTTCACGCGATGTTTATCAAGGTGTGCTGACAGCACAAGGGCTCGACCAAATAGCAACAGAGATTATTAGCGCCGATGGTATTGAGTATTTCCTTGCCGAGGAGTATCACCAAAAGTATTTAAAAAAGAATCCAAATGGTTATGACTGTCATTCAAGCACGGGAGTTGCATATCCAAGCATTGGAATCTCGGCATGAGCGAGAAGGCCTATCCAGTAAAATTAAACGAAACGGAGCTCAAATCCAGGCTGGATCAATTGTCGTATGAAGTCTTGCGAAATGCAGCTACTGAGCGACCATTTACTGGCGAATATACAGATACAGATAAAATTGGCGTCTATAAGTGTAAAGCGTGTAGTGCGGTACTTTTCAAAAGCGAAACAAAGTTTCATTCTGGATGCGGGTGGCCATCGTTTTATGCACCTTCTAGTGATGATGCAGTCGAACTTATCGAAGATCGCTCACTTTTCCCTCGTGTGCGAACTGAAGTTCTTTGCGTGGCATGTGGATCTCATCTAGGTCATGTATTCAAGGGAGAGGGTTATGATGTCCCAAGCGATGAGCGCTGGTGCATAAATTCAGTCTCACTAATCCTTGAGGATATTTAGTAATCTAAACCGCGTGATTCGTGCACTGCTTGATAGCAGTACCAAGCGACAACACTTCGATATGGATGAAGTTTTTCACCGTGTACGTCCAATGCTTTAGCCTGGGTTTCATCGCTGTTTTTATGAACAATGTCCCACCCCCGCCGAACGGCTAAATCTCCCGTTGGCCAGATATCTAGCCGGCCCAATTGAAACATCATAAACATTTCTACTGTCCAACGTCCGATACCCCACAGGGATGTTAGTGCATCATAAATCTCTTGGTCATCATGTATCTCATCGATACGTTCGATTGGGATGGTGCGATCTATAACCGCTGCCGATAATCCCTTTATGGTGCGAGCCTTTGCTCCAGAGACGCCAATTGCTCGTAAATCCGAATCATCTAACTTTACTAATTTACGAGGCGTAATCTGACCTTTGCACGCAAGCACTAAACGGGCATGAATAGTGTCGGCGGCCTTCGTTGCAAGCTGTTGCGAGATTACCGAACTAACAAGTGATTCGAAATTGGTTTCGGTCTGAACATTTCTGCCAATCGTGCAGAGTGGACGACGTGCGATGAGTGGAGCAAACTTCTTATCTAATACACTAACTTCTGCAACGACTCTCCGCATTTTTTGGGTCGAGTGAAGCACCATTGCCTATAGAGAGAAAGTTGGGTATTCATCTGTAACTAATAGCAATGCATACCCTGCTACACGATTCCAATACGCAATTGTTCCAACGACTCCTTCGGCACATTTTTCAGGATAATTTCCTGTAAAAACGACACTAAACCATCCAAATATTGTTAAGAAAAGCGCATAGAGAATATAAAAAAGACCAACCACATATAGTGGAATTGCTAAAAACCACTTAACAAGAGGCAGCCATCGATTGAGAAGTTTTGCATCCACTGGTGGAAAAACCACGCTCACTATTTCGTTCTTTTCGATTGACGGATACTCATCGGTGAGTAATAGAACGTAGGCATCCACTCGAGTCTGTAAAGATAAGAGCGCTTCATTAAATGCCAAGAGGTAACTTGGATAGATTTGTCGAACGATAATTGCAAGCGCAACGGGAAGTGCAAAAAAGCCAACGGCAAGAAAGTTAGGGTTATCGGTTGAGGAGTAATCCGATGGAGAAAATGATGCAAGAAAGATTGCCATGGGTAAAACTAAGATGATTCGAAATAGGGCGCTGACGCGGTTTCTCTCGGTTAAAGTCACATCGATCTGGGTCTCAACGTGTTGGCTCATGGGGAGAAACTACCTTTACATGAGCGCCCTGATTGCATGTACGGCCCATGTGTCGTACTTTTACACTCCTTGCAGAGGCATTTACAGGCATTTACAGGCATTTGCCGGTTTTGTAGGTTTGTGTAGGTTTGAGCAGGTCTGAGAAGTACATTGGAGTCTTTGTGGCTGGAATAAAGGAAGTTGCTGATGAGGCTGGTGTCTCCACCGCAACTGTTTCACGGGCTCTTCGAGGCTTACAGCATGTAAATGAGTCGACTCGGTTAAAAATTATCGCGGCGGCCCAAAAATTGGATTATCCATTAACGCGGGCAGACTCACCTCCGGGTCGCACTAACAGCGTCGGTGTTGTGGCTCCTTATATTTCGCGCTGGTATTTCTCGCAAGTAATTAGTGGAGCAGAGCAAGCTCTACGCGAGGCTGGATTAGATCTCTTGCTCTATAACTTCAGCGCAATGAAGGGGAGAGAGCGCTTATTTCAACATCAACTTTTGAAGGGTCGAGTTGATGCATTGATTGTTATCTCATTACCACCAACAGAAGAAGAGTTTGACTCAATTCTCTCTCTTGGAATACCTATCGCATTAGTTGGAATGGATCATGCACAATGTGCAAGTGTGAAAATTGATGATGTTGCAGCCGCTCGTACTGCGACGCAGCATCTAGTTAATCAAGGGCATAAAAAAATAGGGTTAATGTCTGGAAGGCCTGATGACCCATTTAACTTTAGTGTGCCACAAGATCGGCGTAAAGGCTTTATGCAGGTCTTAGCTGAGAATGGTTTGGAATGGCTACCCTCTCGCGAGGTGCATGGCGACTTCACAATGCATACTGCAGCTCGGGCAATGGATGATTTGTTGGCACGACCAAACAGGCCAACTGCAATTTTTTGCGAATCCGATGAAATGGCGATAGGTGCACTTCAAGCGTTACGTCGACACGGCCTCAAATCTCCTGAGGATATTTCGATAGTCGGTTTTGATGGCCACGAGATGGCTGAGTTCTCTGAACTAACAACAATTGAGCAACCCGTTACTTTAATGGGTGAAATGGCAGCATGGTCAATAATGGAACGGTTGCGAAAGCCACATGTGTTGCCACCTTCTTTAGTTCTTCCAACTACATTGGTTGTACGAAACACCACGCGCAGATTGCTCCCAGAAGAGGTTTAGGAAAGACCAGTTTCATTTATGTGAGCATCACGGTAACCTACTGGGATGTCTGATAGTCACGTTCAAGCTCCTTCATTATCAAAACTTCTTACTCATCATTCGGAAAAATGGCGGGGTTTTGATCGAGACGTTCTGCCCTTACCAGTAGCCGAGATGGATTTTCCAATCGCAGATCCAATCCGCACCGTACTCCAAGAGATGGTCGCTCAATCAGATCTGGGGTATTTAGGTTCAGTTCCAGAGCTAGGGCAGGGATTTGCACAGTTTGCTGCGGCGCGCTGGAACTGGGAGGTTGATACCTCACAAGTTAGCGTTGCCGCCGATGTTGGTGTCGCAGTGGTTGAAGTCTTGCGTGTGTTTACTAAACCGGGCGATAAGATTTTGATAAATTCGCCCGTTTATCAAAATTTCTATAATTGGATTAATGAAACACACCTTGAAAAAATTGATCTTCCATTTACTCGCACTAGCTCTGAAGAAGGTATAAACAATCCTTGGCAACTTGATTTAGATGCTATGGAAAAGATTTATGCCGAAGGCTTAAAAGTGCACTTATTGTGTTCGCCTCACAATCCGTTGGGTAGAATTTTTTCGAAAGGTGAACTTACACGCATTGCCGAATTGGCTAAGAGATATAATGTCTTAGTAATTAGCGATGAAATTCATGCGCCGTTGACATATATTTCAAATGATTTCACTCCATTTCTGGCCATAAGTGATGCGGCACGAGAAGTAGGAATTACAGTGACCGCAGCTTCAAAAGGTTGGAACATTGCCGGCCTTAAATGCGCAATCATTGTTTCGCAGAATGAGGCGATCGATGCCAGATTGGATGCACTTCCGATGGCCGTTCATTTCCGAGCATCGATTTTAGGCGCATTTGCCTCTGCTGCAGCTTTTGCTGATGGAGGAATCTGGCTCGATTCAGTTATGAGACAACTTGACCATAATCGTTATCTGATTCGAGACTTACTTGCCGCCAAACTGCCTTCGGTTAAATATCATATTCCACAGAATGGTTATCTTGCATGGTTGGATTTAAGTGCGTTGAATCTTGGAGAGGACCCTAGTGCGACACTGCTTAAAAAGGGGCGCGTGGCCTTTAACCCAGGGCATTCATATGGATCGCAGTGTCCTCAGTACGTTCGACTTAACTTTGCGACGAGTCCGGAGATTATTTCAGAGGCGATTGAGCGCATTCTTATCACGCTTCAATGAAAACCACTGATTGCGATGTAACCATTATTGGGGCTGGTCATAATGGTTTAGTTGCAGCGGCATATCTAGCTAAAGCAGGCAAGAAAGTTCGAATTTTAGAGGCCAATGGAGAAATTGGTGGAGCAACAACTAGTGTTCGTGCTTTTCCCGGATTTGATGCTCGAATTTCACGATACTCATATCTAGTCTCACTCTTGCCGGATTCAATCATCTCTGACTTGGGCCTTAACTTTGAGTGTATTTCCCGCACGGTTTCTAGTTATACACCGTATGAACATCGTGGCGATAATGCAGGATTATTTGTTTCCCGCCAATGGGATGTTGCAACTCAAGCCTCTTTTACTCTTTTGGATCCGAGCGGAGATGAAGGTAGAGCATGGCAGAAGTTTTATGCTGAAATTGCTGAGTTCGCGGAATGCATTGCCCCAACGTTACTAAAACCATTAATGACAAGAAGTGAGTTAAAAGCCTTCATAGCAAAGCCTTCAATATGGAACTATTTGATTGAAAGACCTATTGGCGAAGTTATAACTGAGCGCTTTAAAGAGGATTTAGTTCGTGGAGTAGTCTTAACAGATGCTCTAATCGGTACTTTTACTTCAGCTTTTGAGATTCAGGCAAATATTTGTTTCCTTTATCACCTGATGGGCAATGGCACCGGAGAGTGGCGAGTTCCAAAAGGCGGCATGGGAGCACTAGTTTCAGAGCTAGAAAGAGTTGTACGTGATTCGGGAGTATTTATTGAAGTAAACGAGCGCGTCATAAAAGTCGAAAGTGATTTTGAGGGAGCCACAGTCACGACCGCAGATGGAAAGGAAATTCGCTCACAGTACCTATTATCAAATGCCGCACCACAGATACTTGCTGAACTAAGAGGAAAAATAGCCCCCAAAAGCCTGGATGGTTCTCAAATGAAAATTAATATTTTGCTCAAACGCCTCCCAGAACTTAAATCAGGTGTGGATCCTCGATTAGCTTTTGCCGGGACTTTTCATGCCAATGAATCTTTTTCCCAGTGTGAAAGAGTGTATGAGCAGGCTAAGAAGGGCGAGATTCCGGCGATGTTGCCGATTGAAATGTATTGTCACACGTTGAGCGATCCTTCAATTCTTAGCCCTGAGCTTGCAGATTTGGGATATCAGACTCTGACGTTATTTGGACTACACACCCCAGCGGCTCTTTTCGATGAAAATAATGATGTAGTTCGAGAAATCGCATTGAAATCAGCCCTCGCATCACTCAATCACTATCTAGCTGAACCTATTGAGGGTTTAATAGTTGGGATTGAAGTCAAGACGCCACTGGATATTGAGGCCGAAATTGGCCTACCCAGAGGAAATATTTTCCACAGAGATCTACATTTCCCGTTTCGTGAAGATGGTACCGAGCCTAGTTGGGGAGTGGAGACAGATGACTCTCGAATATTTATCTGCGGCGCAGGTGCTATCCGTGGCGGTGGCGTCAGTGGAGTGCCTGGACATAATGCGGCAATGGCAATCTTGGCTAAGGTTTAGGCTATGGATATGAAAAAACATCCCGAGACAGTTGCCATTAGTGCAGGCAGACCAGAAGTTGGTCCTGATGCCGCCCTTAACCCACCAGTAGTTTTAACATCAACTTTTCATTCAGGTGGAGAAATTGGTTATGGACGTTATGGAAATCAAACGTGGAAGTCGCTAGAAGAGGCTATTGGCGAGCTTGAAGGTGGATCAACGTTGGTCTTTTCATCAGGAATGGCCGCAATTAGCGCCGTTTTTTCAATTTTGCCTATTGGCGCGCCAGTCGTTGCATCTAATCAGGGATATAGCGGCGTCATGGTTCTTCTCAACTCTTTTCAAGAGAGTGGCCGGTTAGAAGTTCGATTTGTTGATGTCGTAGACACGCAATCTGTGATCGATGCTATGAAGGGAGCGGCCCTTGTCTGGCTCGAATCCCCAACGAATCCAGGATTAGATGTCGCCGATCTCATGAGCATCATTGCGGCAGCAAAAAAGCTTGGAATTGGAGTTGGCGTCGATAACACTTTTGCGACGCCGTTGGTGCAAACACCGTTGGCGATGGGAGCCGATATCGTGATGCACTCGGTCACTAAGTTTTTATCCGGCCATAGCGATGTACTTATGGGCTCACTTTCAACAAAAGATCCAGCACTTCTTAAAAGGCTGCAGGATTCTCGAAGCTTTAACGGTTCAATACCAGGGCCTTTTGAAACATGGTTGGCCCTTCGAGGGCTTCGGACATTTCCACTGCGCTTTAATAAATCACAGGAAAGCGCTAAAACTCTTGTCGAGAAGTTGAAAGCTCACCCAAAGATTTCTCGTGTTCGATATCCGGGATTTGGTGCAATCATCTCCTTTGAAGTAAATGGTACAGCCGAAGAAACACAAAAAATCTGTGAATCATCTACTTTAATAGCACATGCAACCAGTCTTGGAGGAGTCGAATCTCTCTGGGAGCGCCGTCGTAGATGGCCCATGGAAAGCCTCTCAGTTCCTGAGCAGTTAATCCGACTATCGGTTGGGTGTGAGCATGTTGATGATATTTGGAGTGATATTAACCTTGCGCTCGCGGCTATCTAGAGAAATTTTTCGCAATAGCGAGTATTTTTGATACATGGTCAAATTTTTCCGACGGGTATTTGCCGCAGTAACTGTAGTTGTATTGGCCTTTCGTGCCGTCGGTTCATTTCTATCATGGATTGAAAATCAAGAAGATACATCAGCTAATGCTTGGATTGATGAAGAAGAGTATGAAGATGTCTAGTTCAACATATATTCCCGGAACATGTAATCTTGGTGCGAATGAGATTCGTCAACGAAAGTTAGTTGGATTAGTTGGTCTATTTTTTTCAGTGAGCTCTCTGATTGGATTAATGTCTATTGGGGCAGCACGTGAAGCGCGTCTAGGAATATTTCTCCCACTCATGGTTGCTTCAGTTGGTTTAGTTCAAGTACGTAGCAAATTTTGCCTAGCATATGGATTCGCTGGAACTTTTAACTTTGGCAAACTAGGAGATATTTCAAGGGTTAGTGACCCAATCAACAGAAGCGCAGATAGAGTGGCCTCACTAAAGGTACTTTTAAAATCTTTTCTACTCGCGTCTATAGCGACATTAGTAGTTTTCGTACTACCCTTCTAAGTATGAAGATTCAAATTCATACACGTAATGCAGATTTAGCCGAAGACTTTAGAGAAATTGTCGAAGAAAAACTTAACTCTATGGAGCGATTCAGCATCACCATTGAACGAGTAGAGGTTGAAATTCTTCATGAAGCCAACCCTCGCCAAGGGAAAAACTCACATCGAGTAATTTTGACATCACACGGTGCCGGCCCTCTCATAAAGTCAGAGGCCGCTGAGTTTAACGATTTAGCGGCATTTGATTCGGCGGTGAAAGCATTTGCATTGCAGATCCGAAAAATTCATGAACGAACTAAAGACTACGATAGAGAAACATTAAGAAAGAGAAAGAGCGCAAACTAAATAATTGCACTTCCATCGCGCCGAGTAGCAGTCAAACTAGCTGCAGCTGTAATAGCTAAGGCCATAACTATTACGCCAAGGCTGAATTCGATTGTGATGTGGGGAAGTCCAACATTTAGAATCTCATGAACTCCAATTCCATGAAAGGCTTCAATCACCATTTTGACTCCAATGAAAGCCAGAATAAATGAAAGTCCTTTAGAAAGAAAAATGAGCCGATTGAGCAGGCTTTGGAGTAAGAAGTAGAGTTGGCGTAGACCCATGAGAGCAAATATATTTGCGCAGACAACGATGTATGGATCCCGTGTAATTCCAAAAATCGCTGGAATTGAATCCAAGGCAAAAACTAGATCGGTAAATCCTAGTGAAATTAGGGCTATCAAAAATGTTGAAGCACCTCGCCCTCTCATCCAAGCAACAACTCGAGCCTCTTTCCACTCTTCTTCAACTTTGTCATCAAGCAGGAGACGATAAGCAGTGTAAATAAGGAATGCCCCAAAGATGAAAAAAGCTGACGAGAATCTACCAATGATGGCACTGCCTGCAGCAATAAATCCACCGCGCAAAACCAGTGCAATTAGAATCCCTAGAAGTAGAACTAACTGCTGTCGGTTCTTTTCAACCTTGAGGCGGTTCATAATTATGACAAAAACAAAAATGTTATCGACTGACAGGGCATATTCCGTCATCCATCCAGCAAAAAATTCTTTTTGTGCATTTGGATCCGCGGTCCAGTTTGGCATTAGTAGACCGAATACGATCGCCGAGGAGACATAAACGATGGTCCAAATCGTTGCCTCGGTTGTTGTGGTCTCTGTGTTACGACGCAAAATAGCTAAAATTAAGTCAAAGATAATGACCGCTGTGAGAGCTCCAAGAGTAACAAGCCAAATGTGCGCAGGTTCCATGGCCGTATTGTGCCAGTTAGTTAAGGCACCACATACATGAGAGTGCAGGAATTAGCGTTGTGCCAGCATGGTTTTCTAACTCTCCCGAACTAATGATGAGAGGAACGCCTTGAAGTTCAATTTCTTGCGCCTTAGTTGAGAGATTCATTGCTACAGTGATGGAACCACGTTTAAAGATGAGGAGGTCACTTCTCATTGACCCATGCAATGGCGATTCGAGCCATGAAATATCACCAGTGCCCGTTAAGTGAAGTGCTCGAAGTTCCAGTGCACTTCGGTACATAGCGAGAGCGCTTTTCGAGTTATCCATTTCACTTTCTACCGTCAGCGATTTCCATGATTGGCTCATTGGTAGCCAAGGCTTACCTGTCGTAAAACCAAATGGCGGATGAGATCCACTCCAAGGTAGGGGTACCCGTGCGCCATCCCGCCCCTTAATTGCGCCATTTGTTCTGATAAAAGAGGGATCCACTCGATCGCTATCGCGAAGTTCGCCATCAGGTAGACCTAACTCTTGACCTGCAAATACATACGCCGAACCGGGAAGTGCGAAAACAAACAACGCCAGCGCTCTAGACTCAGCGTCGCCAATTCTTGAGGCAACACGGGGTGAGTCATGGTTGCTCAACGCCCAGGTAGGTAATGCATTTACCGTCGCATTGAGTTGGAGTGATCGGGTAATAACGTCGTATAGGAATGCTCCTTCAAAAGGAGCAGTTAGTAAATCGAAGTTAAAGACTTGATGTAACTCATCAGGGCGAACATAGAGGGTTGCATTGATAGGCGGATGAACCCAGGCCTCAGCAACAGCCATGACATCTCGATTACCGTACGAGTCAAAGAGCCTTCTCCATGTTCGATAAATCTCATGCACGCCTTGGCGATCAAAATATGGAACGCTCTCTAATAGTGCGTTACGTTTGCTAGTCTCCATCTCGACATCTAAACGAAGGGCCTCACTCAATCCAGCTGGATCCGGATGATTCTCTTGAATCTCTTCCTTTACTAATCCATGCGCGACATCAATTCGGAAACCATCGACACCAAGATCCAACCAAAACCTCAACGTCGTTTCGAAGTCATCATTAACCTCGGAGTTCTCCCAGTTTAAATCTGGCTGGGATGAATCAAAAAGGTGCAGGTAGTACTGACCATCCTCTACTCGTGTCCATGATGGTCCGCCAAAGAGTGAAATCCAGTTATTAGGTGGAGAGCCATCTGGTTTAGCATCGTAGAAGTGGAAACGGTTTCGCTCTGGTGAACCTCGACCGGCTTTTAATGCCGCTTGAAACCATGCATGCTGATCAGAAAAATGGTTTGGGACTATGTCGGCTATAACTCGAAGCTTTAATTCATGCGCATGATTAATGAGAAGCTTTGCATCCTCTAAATTTCCAAAACGTGGATCAACATCGCGCGGATTGGCGACGTCATAACCGCCATCCTTATTGGGAGTGGTGTAAAAAGGGCTCAACCAAATTGCGTCAACGCCAAGTTTTTGTACGTACTCTAAGCGGGATGTAATTCCGGCCAAATCGCCATCGCCATCGCCATTACTGTCGCAGAAAGAGCGGGGATAAATCTGATAAATCACCGCTTCTTTCCACCAAGGCGTTGATTTCATGGATTGAACTTAATTGAGAGTGCAATCCTCAATCAATGCAACAAACATGAAAGCCCGCGCCGCAATGTTGCTTTTCTATAACGATTTACCGTGAAAGCTTAGCTTCGACTTTCCTGCCAGCCATCTATTAAACCGTCTCATAGTGAAACGATATCGAACTAGCTGCTTATGGAGATGGAGTTGGGCTTGGCTTACTTGACTTAGTTTTCTTTGCGGTCGTGGCTGTCACTGGCTTAACTGGCTTAGCTGGCTTGACTGGCTCTACAGGGGTTACACCCATCGCCTCAATTGCTTCATCGCGAATCTTCATCGCCTCTGCGATAGCGGTTTCGCGCTGGTCGCGAATAAGCGTTCTTTCCCTATCGTTTTTAGCGGTACGCATAGCCGACTTTGAAAGGCTATCTGCCTCTTTGACTGAACTTATAAATGCTTTAGCAATCTCTTTTCTTACCTGCACTCGAAGATTCATTTCGATGCGAAACTGCGCTAATGCGAGTTTGTACTGCTCTAATTCACTGAGCGGGGAAGCGCTCGGCGACGGAGTTGAATCGGCCAATGCAGCGGGTGTAGCTGCGAAGAGCAGGCTTAGGCTTAGGAGCACTCCGACACAACGCCTCAATTTCATGGGTACATAATGGTCTAAATCTTTGTGTTTTCTCTGTGAAAGAGAGGCTAAATCCGCCCGCTAATTGGCATCTGCGCCAACACGTGCAAGAGTGGGGCATGGCTGAATTAATAATGATTGTTGACGATGAGCCCGGGGTTCGGGCACTCCTGAAAGATACGCTCAGCATCGCCGGATTTGATGTGGTTGAGGCCAACGATGGCATGGCCGCCCTCACCCTTTTGCGCACCCATAAACCCGTCCTTATGGTGATCGATATAAATATGCCTCTGATGGATGGTTTTGAACTCGTCGAAAGACTTCGAGCAACTAATGATTTAACGCCTGTCTTAATGCTGACTGCACGTGAAGATAAAAGCGATATTGCCAGGGGCTTAAAGATTGGCGCTGATGATTATGTTATTAAACCCTTTGGAATCGAAGAGTTAATTTTGCGGATTAAAGCCATACTACGGCGTTCATATAAAACAACCGTTGGTCCAGCGCTATTAATCTGTGGTCCAATAACAATCGATGACGAACAGCACTCAGTCACTTTTAACGGAGAAGAAGTCGATCTTTCGCCCACAGAGTATCGACTCTTGCAGATTCTAATTGAAAAAAAGGGGCGCGTTTTAACTAAAAAATTGCTGCTCGATGAAGTCTGGGGAATTACTTTTGATTCTGAAAGCACCGTGACCGATACATATATTTCATACCTGCGTAAGAAATTTCATAGAGATGGTTTTGAGGGGATAAAAACTATTCGAGGTGTAGGTTTTCAGATCCAGGAGCCAAAGCAAGGTTAATGAAGAGCAAAACTCGACAGATTCTTTCGACAGTTGCGCTTATCTCAATCCTTTCTTTTCTAATTGGTGGATTCGCCATCTGGGGGTCCTACACTTCAGAGATATCGATTATTGAAAACCAGTTAAATATTGTTGTCAATGATGTTAAGTTAAGTTCTGACGATCCGTTAACCTCCGCGCTTTTTAGCGTCTCTCAAAATAACTTTGATATGACGGTTGCTTTTCAATCTTCAACCGGCGAAATAGCTATTCTTAAACAGTCTAAGAAGGCTGTCCTTGGCACGACAACTAAGTTGAAAACGCGGACTATCCGACTTCAAGCAGGGGAAAAACTGCTGATAGCGACATCCGTAGTTGATATCGACAAAAATCTCACTCGGAACCTGTGGCGGCTTTTGATATTTTTCCTGTTTGCAAATGTGATTGCATCTTTTATTTCCTTGTCAATTAGTCGTTCTGGTGCGTTGGCGATAGAACGAGCTCATCGCGAAAAGATGCAGGAGTTTCTAGGTGATGCCGCTCATGAACTTCGTACTCCTTTGACAGTGGTTAAAGGGTATGCCGAGTTATTGAAGAATAAAGCACTAGATAGCGAACGAGAGACATCGGCTTTTGAGCGATTAAATGTTGAAATTCAACGCATGGAGTCATTAATTGCAGATTTACTTATTTTAGCTGAGTTAGGTGAGGAGGAGCCAATTGAGTTTTCTGAGGTTAATCTTTCAGAGCTAGTAAGCGAAAATGTAAGAGATTTTCAAGTAATAGCACCCCAGCATCATCTCGAGCTAGATCTTGAAGCTGGAGTAACCATTCAAGGATCAGAGAAATATTTGCAGAGATTTATTGCCAATGCGCTCACAAATATTAGAGTGCATACTGACGCCAGCGCGCCAGTACGAGTAACACTTAAAGCGGGGAGAGAAATAAAACTGGTTGTTGAAGATGGTGGTGCTGGACTGCCTGAGACTTCGTATGGCGAACGAATTCAAGGCTTAAAGCGATTTGATCGATCTAGATCACGTGTGACCGGTGGGAGTGGACTCGGAATGTCCATCATGAGTGCGGTGATAGAGCGCCACGGAGGAACACTTGCATTGAAGAAGAGTGATCTCGGCGGTTTGGCAATTGAAGTTCAACTTGCGCGCACTTAGACTAAAGCAATGGAATACATTCAGATACTGCTCCTCTTAACCAGCTGCGCAGGAATTTTCTATTGTGTACGAATGTTGCGCGCATTACATACAAAGGTAAGCACGTCAACCTCTAAAATCACCAATTCTTTGAATGAGCAGAAAAAACTGAACCTGCACGCCTATCGCCAATTAGAGGCCTTCCACCAACTGATCTCTCTTTTAAAATTCACCGCCCCGATTCCACCCACTCGTGGTTGGGTTGCCTCTCCGGACCTTCTCCTCGCTATGACGGATATTATTCGCACTCATAAACCACGCCTAGTGGTTGAACTCGGATCGGGTGTGTCAACATTAGTAATTGCTAAAGCCGGTGCTAAGAAGGTAATAAGTATCGACAACTCAGATGAATTTGCAGCTAAAACCAGAACTTTGCTGAAAGAGCACGGTGTACGAGGCGTTGAAGTAAGAGTTGCTCCATTGATCCCTCACGCTTCGGGTGTTGATTGGTATGACGCCTCGAAGTTAGGCGACATTAAGGGCATCGACTTACTCTTTATCGATGGTCCACCTGGATCTAACAGTCGAGATGCACGCAAACCTGCCTTACCCGAGTTATTAGAACGGTTGTCTCCAAGGGCCGTAATTATTATGGATGACGTTAACCGCCCAGCCGAGCGCGAACTTGCCGAGGCCTTTGCTAAAGCACTCCCAAGCCATGTGATGACATTTCATCACCATGAAAAAGGCACTGCGGTAATTTCGCCCAAATAAGCCATGCCAATTTCATTAGCGGATGCGATAAACGAAGCCTGTGAACACATACTTAATACAAAGACGCTTGTTCGCGTAGTCCTCTCAGGCCGCCGGCGAAATATGGTGACGAAGTTCGAGCGTATCGATATTCGCCCCGTCGAGATCAAGGGCTCAATAGCACTTCAAATGAGTTATAGCGATGGTCGAGCCAAGAGCGTTAAGAACCTAAGCATTGATGAGGAATCCATCTTTGAACTATTAGCGAGTGGTTATGCAAACATTTTGGTTGAATACACGTCAGGCTCTATGTCGATTCGTATTACTAAAAGTGGAGATGCTCTCGTTCATTATGAAAAGATGGAATTTATCCAAGATTTGAGCCACGATAAGAAAAAAACTCGTTTATTAGATCCAGCCGATCCATTTTTATTTGAGGTAGGTATATCCGACCACAAAGGAGTAATTAAACCGACGAAGCAGGATAAATACCTTCAGGTTGAAGAGTTTTTGCGTCTGTTGGTTCCAACACTTCAGGCAGCCATCAGCGCTGGCCACATTCATGAGCCAACCATGACGCAGCCATTAACGATTGTAGATCTAGGGTGTGGACACGCTTATCTAACCTTTGCGGCCCATCAATATCTTCGTTCAATCGGAATCCCAGTGAAGATAACTGGAATTGATGTTCGCACAGCATCGCGTGATCGCAACAATGCGATTGCAGAAAAGTTAGGAATTACTTCAACAATCAGTTTCCGAGCCGAAGAGATTGCAACGACAACTGCCGAGGAGGCCGATGTAGCTATCGCACTTCACGCCTGTGATACGGCAACCGATGATGCAATCGCTTGGGCAGTCAATGGCGACGCAAAACTCATGCTGATTGCTCCGTGTTGCCACCACGATATTCAGACTCAAATGCTTATAACTCCTGAACCTTGGGGAGCACTCACTAAGTTTGGATTGATGAAAGAGCGTTTAGGCGATTTACTAACGGATACATTGCGGGCACAGATTTTAAAGATTGCAGGATATCGAGTCGAGGTTATTGAGTTCATTGGAGGAGAACACACCCCTCGTAACCTGATGATTAGGGCGCTTAAGTCCGGAGCCGCTCCTGATGGTATTGATACCCAGAGATACCAGGAGATATGCAAACAATGGGGAGTTACTCCCGTCTTAGAAGGCAAAATTCCCTCTCTCTTCATCGGTTAGACTGCCCGCATGTCCAAAGTCCTTGCCTCGCTTCCAGTTGGCGAAAAAGTTGGCATTGCCTTTTCTGGAGGTCTTGATACTTCGGTGGCCGTGGCGTGGATGCGCGCAAAAGGGGCGATTCCCTGTACTTACACGGCCGACCTTGGTCAATATGACGAGCCCGATATCGATTCAGTCCCAGGTCGCGCTAAAGAGTATGGCGCCGATATTGCACGACTTGTCGATTGCAAGAGCGCACTCGTTGAAGAGGGCTTAGCGGCAATCGCTTGTGGCGCTTTCCACATCAGAAGTGGTCTTAAGCAGTATTTCAACACAACACCTTTGGGTCGAGCAGTGACTGGAACACTCTTAGTTCGCGCTATGCACAGGGATTCAGTTGAAATTTGGGGCGATGGTTCGACATACAAAGGCAATGATATTGAACGTTTTTATCGCTATGGACTTTTAGCAAATCCAAATTTAAGAATTTATAAACCATGGTTGGATGCCGATTTCGTCAATGAACTCGGAGGTCGCAAAGAGATGTCGGAATGGTTAGTTGAACATGGACTGCCATATCGAGACAGTACCGAGAAGGCTTATTCAACCGATGCAAATATACTGGGTGCTACGCATGAAGCTAAGAGCTTAGAGAACTTAGATACCTCGGTTGAGTTAGTTCAACCGATTATGGGTCTACGGTTCTGGGATCCATCGGTAAAGATAGATAGTGAAGATGTAAGTATTAACTTCGTTCAAGGTCGGCCCGTAGCAATAAACGGCAAAGAATTCACTGATGTTGTCTCACTCATGCAAGAGGCAAATGCAGTCGGTGGCCGTCATGGAATTGGAATGGCCGATCAAATCGAAAATCGAATTATTGAAGCAAAGAGCCGTGGTATTTATGAAGCTCCGGGAATGGCGCTTTTGTTTATCGCCTATGAGCGCTTGATTAGCGCAATTCACAATGAAGACACGATCGCCAACTACCATGCTGAAGGTCGTCGTCTCGGTCGCCTGTTGTACGAGGGCCGTTGGCTAGATCCACAAGCGCTCATGCTCCGCGAATCTCTTCAACGTTGGGTCGCATCTGCCGTTACCGGTTCGGTGACGTTGCGCATTCGTCGCGGAGATGATTACTCGATTATTAATACGAGTGGACCGGCGCTAAGTTATCACCCAGATAAATTATCAATGGAGCGCACAGAAAATGCCGCTTTTGGGCCCACAGATCGCATTGGGCAACTCACCATGCGCAATTTAGATATTGCCGATACTCGCGCTAAGTTGGAAATGTACCGTGCACAAGGTCAGTTGGGCGATGGTGAGTTTAAATTAATCGGAGAGCTCGAGTAAAGGAAGCTAATGAAAATCTATAAGAGGCTAGCAATCGCGGCGATTATTGCGCTGTCGATTTCATCACTAACAGCATGCGGAGATAAAGTGGCAGATACATCGACAGAGAATGTTGCTCAAGGACTTCCTGCAGTAACGGCAAATGCTGGTGAAGCACCAACTATTTCAGCACCAACTGGAACGCCGCCTGCAACTTTGCAGACATCCGACATCATTGTTGGTACAGGTGCTGAAGTTGTTGCAACTTCAACGCTAACCGTCCATTACACATTGATGTCTTGGTCAAATGGCGCAATTGTGGAGTCCTCATGGACAAGTGGTCAGCCGGCGACTTTCCCACTCTCAGGAGTTATCGCAGGTTGGCAGCAGGGCTTACCGGGAGCAAAAGTCGGCGGACGTCGCTTACTCGTGATTCCGGCCGATCTTGGTTATGGCCCTAATGGATCAGGACCTATTGGTCCAAATGAAACTCTTATATTCGTCGTCGATATTATCGGAGTTTCTTAAGCTCTAAAAGTTTGAGCGGTGTTTATATATCGTTCATCTTGAGAAGTTATGGTTTTCGAATGATAGAAAAAGTTAAGTTATCGACCATAGATCGTTTTCTACCTGTATGGATTTTAGGTTCAATGGCCATTGGACTCGGGCTTGGAAAAATCTTCCCCAATTTGAATGATTCAATTTCAACCTTCCAAATCGAAGGGACTTCCTTACCTATTGCACTCGGTCTCTTTTTAATGATGTATCCAGTTTTGGCAAAAGTCCACTATGAAGAGCTGGGTCAGCTTCGAGCAGATAAAAAACTACTTATTTCCTCTCTAGTTCTTAACTGGATTATCGGTCCCGCATTGATGTTTGTTCTTGCTTGGCTATTTCTTTCGGACCAGCCAGAGCTACGCACGGGTCTAATTGTAATTGGGTTGGCGCGATGTATCGCGATGGTGCTAATTTGGAATGATCTTGCATGCGGAAATCGTGAGGCTGCCGCGCTCCTAGTCGCCATCAACTCTATTTTTCAAATTCTTGCATATGCGATTCTTGGCACTTTCTATTTGAGGATTTTACCTGACTTACTCGGGTTTGACTCTCTTGAGGTTAAATTTTCTACAGCTGATATCAGTAAGGCAGTCCTAATCTTCTTAGGCGTTCCATTGCTTGCAGGATTTGTGACTCGAAAGTGGGGAATCAGACGTAAGGGTCTGAATTGGTACAATTCCAAATTTGTTCCAAAGATTAGTCCATTTGCTTTATATGGATTGCTTTTCACAATTATTCTTATGTTTGCGCTTCAAGGTCAGGCAATTGTTGACTCCCCAAGCATTGTTGCGCAGGTAGCTCTGCCACTCTTAATTTACTTCTTCACTATGTGGGGATTTTCTTACGCATTTGGTAAATGGATCGGAATGGGATACGAGAAAGCAACCACTCTCGCTTTCACTGCCGCTGGAAATAATTTTGAGTTAGCTATTGCTGTAAGTATTGGTGTTTGGGGTATTACTTCAGGGCAGGCTTTAGTAGGAGTAATTGGACCACTAATCGAAGTTCCTGCCCTAGTAGCACTTGTTTACATCTCACTTTGGTTAAGAAGGCGGTACTAAAGATGGTCGAAGTACATCCAACAGTATTGTTTGTCTGCGTACATAATGCCGGCCGTTCACAGATGGCAGCGGGGTTTATGCATCATCTCGGCGCTGGTCAAGTAGACGTTTTATCTGCCGGCTCTGCACCGAAGGAGTCAATTAACCCAATTGCGATTGAGGCGATGGCTGAAGTTGGTATAGATATTGCCAACAACCTTCCAAAGATATTAACCACCGAAGCTGTAAAGGCATCCGATGTTGTTATAACCATGGGATGTGGCGATGCCTGTCCGTTTTATCCGGGCAAGCGATACGAGGATTGGGTGCTAGAGGATCCAGCTGGTCAGGGAATCGAAGAGGTTCGTATTATTCGAGATGAAATTAAAGCTCGCGTCGAAGCATTACTTTCAGAGTTACTAACTAACTTAAGGTAACAATTCCGTTGGATTGTTTGAACAGAATCGTAAATCTACATCGATTGAATATGTGGAGCTCAATGTAAGTTAATCAATATCACAAATTCATGAGAGTTGACACTTGGTGTTTCCTTGTGTATTTCTTTCCTTGCGAGTTTTAATAGGGTTGTCCACTGTAAAGTAAATTCAAAAGAGAGAGTTTCTATGAAAGCACTTGTTTACGAAGGTCCAGGTAAGAAATCATGGATAGAAGTTCCAGATCCAAAGATCATTCATACAACTGATGTCATCGTGCGAGTCGACACAACCACCATCTGTGGAACAGATTTGCATATACTCAAAGGTGATGTACCGTCTGTAACTAGTGGTCGAATTCTGGGCCATGAAGGAGTAGGTACCATTACTGAGGTCGGATCTTCCGTTGCCAGCCTCAAAATAGGAGATCGGGTAATCATCTCGTGTATCAAGTCCTGCGGTCACTGCATTAATTGCAAGAGTGCGCTCTATTCTCACTGTTTGGGAGATGAAGGAGCATCTGGAATCGGTTGGGTCTTCGGACATTTAATTGATGGTACCCAGGCCGAGTATGTGCGCGTGCCGTATGCTGAAAATTCGCTACATAAGTTACCTGCAGGAGTCAGTGATGAACAGGGCGTTATGCTCTCAGATATATTGCCAACAGGTTTCGAGATTGGCGTTCAGTACGGCAGAGTTAAGCCGGGCGATGTCGTTGCGGTAATCGGGGCAGGACCAGTGGGACTCGCCGCAATTACAACGGCTGGGCTTTATGGTGCCGCAAGAATTGTCGCAATTGACTTGGACGCGAACCGTTTGGAACGTGCGAAAGAGTTTGGGGCTACCGATGCGGTCCTCGCAAGTGCAATTGATTGGAAGGAGCAGGTTCTGGCGATGACCGACGGAGCCGGTGTTGATGTTGCCATTGAGGCTGTCGGAATCCCGCAGACCTTCACGATGGCTACTGAATTGGTTCGCCCTGGAGGCAACGTGGCTAATGTCGGGGTCCACGGAAAATCCGTAGAGCTGCATCTAGAGAATTTGTGGATCCAGAACGTCAACATCAGTATGGGGTTGGTTAACGCCAATACCACACCGATGTTGCTCAAATTAGTAGCCCAGAAAAAGATTCACGCTGAGATGTTAGTGACTCATCGATTCACATTTGACCAGATTTTGGAAGCTTATGACACCTTTTCGCGCGCGGCCGAAACCAAGGCGCTGAAAGTAATCATTACACGCATCCCTAAATAAACTAAGGTACAAGTTCTTCATCAATCGATATGGTCTAAGCGGGCGTTTCTCTTTTAAAGAGTACGCCCGCGTTCCATTTGCTTTGGCCACTCAATCCTCACTCCAAGTTTCTCGGCTGCGTTGAGCGCCCAACGAGGGTTGCGAATCATTGCACGAGCTAAAAAGACTGCATCAGCCTCACCGGTTTCGATTATGTATTGAGCCTGTTCAGGTTCGGTAATTAAACCAACAGCTGCTGTCAAAATGTCGACCTCTGTACGTATCGCCGCGGAAAATGGAACCTGGAATCCAGGCGTCGCCTTAATGGGTGCGTTGTGAACATTGCCGCCAGTTGAAACATCGATTAAATCCACGCCAAGGGCTTTAAGTTGAGAACAGAGTTCAATTGAATCAACTAGGTTCCATCCATCATCGACCCAGTCGGTAGCCGAGATACGTACAAAGAGGGGAGTGTCGCGTGGAATTGCTGCTCGAACAGCTTTCGCAGTTTCCAGTAAAAAGCGTATTCTATTTTCAAAGCTACCGCCATATTCATCGCTGCGAGTATTTGCCAACGGTGAGTAAAACTGATGGAACAAGTATCCATGAGCTGCATGAATCTCAATAACATCAAAGCCAACTGCTATCGCGCGTTGAGCGGCTGCAACAAAATCAAGAGTAAGTCGATGAATCTCATCGGTAGTAAGTGCGCGTGGTTCCGGATATCCGTGAAATGCAATCGGCGATGATGAAACGCTCTGCCAACCACCTTCATCGATCGTGGCCATTCGGTGATCATCCCAAGGGCGCATTGTCGATGCTTTACGACCAGCATGAGCTAATTGAATCCCCATTTTTACATTCTGAGAATGAGCAAAATCAATCATGGGTATAAAGGCTTCGGCATGTGCTTGGCTGTGAAGAGAGGTACAACCAATAGAAATACGACCCTCTGGTACGACACCAGTTGCCTCGACCATGATCAAACCTGGTGATCCTGTCGCAAAAGAGTTTAAGTGGGCTCGATGCCATTCACCAACAAGACCATCAATGGCTGAATACTGGCACATTGGTGAAACCCAAACGCGATTCTGAAATGTAATAGAACCGATTGTTAAATGATCAAATAATGTGTCCATAGGATGAGTCTACGGTGCGAAAATGAATTTTGCTCCAGCGATGAGCAAGACAAAGCCTAAAGCCCGCTTTATTCCGATGCTAGAGAACTTCGAAATTCCAAAGCGAGTCCCAATGAAAGCCCCGAATAAAACGGCAATCAAGAAGATGGGAAGTTCACTAGGAAGTGATCGTGTGGATTGAAAATTACCGAGTAATCCAGCGATCGAATTTACGAAGATAAATGCTGCCACAGTCCCACTGGCCTGTTTTACACTCACCCAACCTAACCAGATAATAAGAGGGGATAAGAAGATTCCTCCACCGGTTCCGGTTATGCCAGAGAGCAGGCCGATACCAGCGCCAATGATTACTGCTTTCACCACATTAAATGATCGATGAGGCTGGTCAACTTGTAAGGCCTGTATCAGGAAACGTGTTCCAGAGATTAATAGAAGTACCCCAATAATTGGTTTGTAAATATGGCTAGGTAAATTTATGTGACCACCAATGAATGCTGCTGGGATTGATCCAATGATTAGATAAACAAAGAGAGATCTATTGAAGTAATTGCCTCGTATGTAGCGAAAACTAGTATACGACGAAACGAAAATATTAAGCGTCAAAGCTGTTGGTTTTATAACTAGCGGAGGTAAATCAAAGAGCGTCATTACTGCGATGTAAGCCGATGCACCAGCGTGACCAACTGATGTATACAAGACTGCACCAAGAAATAAACAACCCGCTATTAACACTGTATTGGGGTCAAACATTAAGGCTCTTAAACCAATCGAGAGTTTCTGGGTTTGCTAATGAATCACTATTGCGAACTTCACGTCCATTTATCACATCTGTTACAGCGAGTTCGACCAGTTTATTTGACTTAGTGCGCGGTAACGCCGGTGCAATTAAAATTAAATCTGGCACATGTCGCGGGCTTGCTTGAGTTCGAAGAGCTTTTTTGATTTCCTTATCAGTCTCTTGTGTAAAGCTCATACCTGGCTTAATGACAACAAATAAAATTACACGCGTATCACCCTCCCAATCTTGAGAGACAGCCATCGCTTCGAGTATCTCTGGAAAGGTTTCGACTACTCGATAAATTTCGGCAGTTCCAATTCGTACGCCCTTGGAGTTCAGGGTCGCGTCGCTTCTTCCAAATAATATAAAGCCACCAGTTGATGACTTGGAAGCGAAATCTCCATGCGTCCAAACGCCTGGATAGCCCTTAAAGTAGGCTGCAGAGTATTTTTCATTACCGTAGTCGGCCCAAAATCCAAGTGGTTTAGATGGAAATGGCACCGTGCACACGAGCTCGCCCTTTTCATCAATGGCTGCTGATTCACCTTTGGCGTTAAAGACATCGGTGGCCATACCTAAACAAGCCCCTTGTAACTCGCCGCGATAGACCGGTTGTGTAGGCACTCCAGCTACGAAACAACCACAGATGTCGGTGCCACCGGACATTGATGCTAAGTGCACATCGCTTTTAATACATTGATACACGTAATCAAAACTCTCTGGGGATAAAACCGACCCAGTAGAGGCAATCACTTTGATTGCGGACAAATCATGAGACGTCGCCGGAGTGAGCCCCTCTTTATGCGCGGAATCTATGAACTTTGCCGATAACCCAAGAAAATCCAACTTCTCATCTTGAGCTAAATCAAAGAGGCGGGATGGTGTCGGAAACATTGGTGCGCCATCAAATAAAACAATAGTGGCACCGCGTCCTAGCGCCATTGTCAACCAGTTCCACATCATCCAGCCACATGTAGTAAAAAAGAAAACTCTCTGTTGTGCCTTGATTTCAAATTGATAGAGCTGTTCGGCCGATGCTTTGAGAAGTACCCCTGCACCACTATGGATAATGCACTTTGGCTTTCCAGTAGTACCCGATGAAAAAAGCACGAACCCAGGATGGTCAAATGGCAGGGGAGTGAACTCAAGAGGAGTTCCAATGTAGGGTGCTATCCAAGATTGGAATTCACTAACTCTGATAGTGGCGCTCAGAGTTGGTAATAGCGATTGAATCTCTTCAATCTTAGAGGAAGATTCAAAAATTTTACCGTTGTATTGATACGAATCTGAAGCTAATAAAATCTTAGGTTCGATTTGACCAAAGCGATCTTGCACAGCTCCTGGGGCAAAATCAGGCGATGCCGTTGAAACAATTGCACCAATACTTAAAGCACCCAATGCGAAAATAATTGTTTCAGAAATATTTGGGACCCACGCTACAACACGATCTCCTTTACCTACACCGGCGGCTTTTAACGCCGCCGTAGTTGCCGCTACTTGAGCACGCAAATCACCCCACGTTAATTCACTTCGATCTCCATTTTCTAGAATCGAAATGATAGCCACCTCGGTAGCATCACCCTTAGATAATAAGTTTTCGGCTACATTTAAAGTTGCATCGTTAAAAAAGCGTGCAGAGATAAAATCTTTACCGGGAGTATAAAATTGCTCCCCTTTTTCACCAATAATGCCGCAATCATCCCAAGCCCTT
This sequence comes from Candidatus Planktophila sp., assembly GCA_030681675.1. Classification (NCBI taxonomy): domain Bacteria; kingdom Bacillati; phylum Actinomycetota; class Actinomycetes; order Candidatus Nanopelagicales; family Candidatus Nanopelagicaceae; genus Candidatus Planktophila; species Candidatus Planktophila sp. The sequence continues at coordinate 114,417 of JAUXRP010000003.1, read as the reverse complement.
GACCAAAATAGCCCTGGGTTTTCAATGCTCCAGGCGTGTAATTTGGAGTACGAATCAAAGCCACAATCTGATTGAAGCCGTGTGATAGCCATGCCACTCGTATCGTGTGGTTGCCAGAGCTGTGTGTTCATTGAGATTTTTTAGTAATCGCCCTTAACCGCAGTCGATAGTAAGCCCCGGATAATCCACCCGGTGCGAACATGACGACAAAGATAAAGAGGAGACCTAAGACAAAGGCAGGCTCAGCGATTGGACCACCTATCCATTTAGGAATAGTTTTAAAGGAGTCCTGTTGAGTTAAATCCTGCATGCGCGTGGTTGCAACCGAATAGAAAATTCCTCCGATTACAGCGCCCCAACGCGTAACGGCTCCACCTAGGACAACCATTAATAGAAGCGAGATCGTGACTCCAGCATCTGCAAATCGCGGAGCAGCACTTCCTGCAGCAATAAGCATGACATTACCAAGGAGTGCGGCAAGGGCTGCACTAATTACAAAGGCTAAGAGCTTAAAGCGCTGAGTGTTTAGACCTAATACTTGAACGCGGAGCTCATTATCTCGTAATGCTGCAAAGACACGTCCGGCAGAGCTTTCGGTAACCCACCAAATCACAACATATGTGAAGATAAGAGTGGCCAAAGCCGCCCAATAAATAAATTTGGTGTTAGCAACGCTTATCCAAAACCCTGGAATTAAATCTGCATTAAGCGCAATTCCATTTTCTCCGCCGGTTAAGTTAAAAAAGTTTCGCTGAATTATAACGTGGCCAGCTTCGCCAAATGCCAGAGTAACCATTGCAAAAGTTATGCCTGAAGTTCGAAGTGATGCTGCACCAACCAAGAGTGCAAGGAGTGCGCTTACGGCGATTGAAATAAGCCCTGCAAGCCACCATGCAACAATCTCATAATTGATCAATATGCAACTTACGTAAACGCCTGTGGCGAAATAAAGCGCATGACCAAAGGATAGAAGTCCAGTGAAACCAAAGAGGAGGTCGTAAGTAAGTGCTAAACCACCCCAAATAAAGGCAACGGCCATCGTTTGTTGGAGTCCTGGTCGGCTTAGTGGATTTGAACCCAATAAAGGCGCTAACGCTATAAGCGAAACAAATAGCCCAAGAAGGGGGCGTGAATATTTCCAGCGCAACATTATGCACGCACCTTTCCAAGTAGGCCTTGTGGTCTAATCAATAAGACAACGGCGAGCAAGATAACGACCACGAAATCCCCAAGTCCAGTTGTATAGTAATTTGCGAACTGGCGAATGACGCCAATCATCATGGCTGCTAAGAAACTGCCAGGAACTGAGCCCATGCCACCGATGACTACGACGATAAAGCCATAGATTAAATACGTACCAGCAATGAGTGGGGAGACTCCGTTGGAGTAGACCGAAACCAAGACGCCTCCAACACCTGCTGCAAAGCCTCCTAAGAAAAATACTGTGCTAAATGCACGGCGTACATTAATTCCGAGAGCGTTGACCATATTTCGATTTTCGACACCGGCGCGAATAATTAGACCGATTCGGGTGAATTTGAGAAGTGCCCAATTGCCTACTAACAACAAAACTGCAGTCGCGATATATACCACTCGGTCAGCAGGAATCTTGGCTCCACCAACATCAATAGCTGTCAAAAACCACAACGGAGCTGGGAACATTCGAAGATCATTGCCGAACCAACCTCCGAGTACTGCACCGACAACTAGCGCAACTCCGACCGTCACTAGGGCTTGGTCGATATGACGGTCATATAATCGCGTAATCAATAACTGTTCAATCAAGAGGGCAAATAAACCTGCCGCTAAACCGCCCACAATCATTGCCAGAATAAATTCAGGCATAGAAGTTTCAAATCCCGTTTTGCTTGCTACCCAAAAACCTACAAATGCGCCGACGGTAAGAAAACTTCCATGAGCAAAGTTAAGAACACCCATAAGGCCGTAGATGAGAGAGAGTCCAGAGGCAATTAAAAAATAAAGTGCGCCAAGCCCGATGCCCGTGATGCCAATTAAGATGAAAGTATCCATTTACTTATGACCCCCACTCACGCCTAACATCTGGTGTACCCACGAAGGGTCATCTAAGTTTTCAGGTTCACCTTGAAAAATTACTCTGCCTTGATCCATCACAACTACGTGATGGGCGATGCGTTTAACTAAAGCCAGATTTTGCTCTACAAGTAGCATTGTTGTCGCTTCGGCGACTTTTGCTAGGGCGTCGGCAACTTCGGTCACGAGCTTTGGAGCGAGTCCTTTGGTTGGTTCATCGACTAAGAGAATTTCATTTGTATTGAGCATCGCGCGTGCGATGGCAACCATTTGCTGCTGACCCCCTGAGAGCGAGCCTGCTAATTGAATCGCACGTGTTTTTAGCTCTGGAAATAGTTCGTATATGCTTTCAAAAGCGGCGTTATTTGTTTTAACACGAGAGGCTAACGCCAGATTTTCACGCACTGAAAGCGTAGAAAAAATCTCACGATCTTCGGGTACGTATGCAACGCCTAATTGTGCAATTTTGTACGTTGGCATTCCAATGAGCTCCTGGCCATTTAGCTGAACTGAGCCATTGCCAGGATATAGACCCAAGATTCCTTTAAGCGTAGTTGATTTACCCACACCATTTCGGCCGAGAAGTGCAGTGACTTTGTGAGAGGGAACATCGAAATTCACTCCATGCAAAATGTGAGACTCGTTGATTTTTACGTGCAGATCCCTTACGACAAGGGTGTTCATAGCGACTCTCCGATATATGCTGACTGCACGATTGGATTATTAATAACATTCTGTGGGGTGTCACAGACCAATAGCTCGCCATAGTTCAAAACCGCTATACGATCGGCTAAACCTAAAATAACCTCCATATGGTGCTCAACGATTAATACAGTTTTCATATGTATCGTGGCTAGAGATCGAATAATTTCTACTAACTCTGGGACATTTTCAACACTCATGCCAGCCATGGGTTCATCGAGTAAGACAATTTCGGATTTCGACGCCAGAACGATGGCGATCTCTAAACGACGCTTATCACCATGAGAAAGAGCCCCAGCTCTATGCATCGCATAATTGCTGAGACCAACTTTTTCTAAACACTCTTGGGCATGCGCAACAACATCAGTAAATTTATAAGCGTTTTTAGTTAAGTTCATTGATTTACCGTGAGCTGCTTGTGCCGCGATTCTTACATTCTCCAAACAGGTCAGATTCACAAACACACTGGAAGTTTGAAAAGTGCGCGCAATCCCAGCCTTGGCTCGTTCGTGTGGTGCCAAATCAGTGACATTTAAGTCGCCAATGAATATCTGCCCACGCGATGGTTTGCGAATTCCACTCAATAAATTAAAGAAAGATGTCTTGCCTGCACCGTTTGGACCAATGATTCCTAGTGTTTCATTTTGATAAACAGAGAGTGAAATGCCATCGAGAATTTTTGCACCACCGATGTCAAGAGAGAGATCCGTAACGCTTAGTGCAGAAATCAATCGCCAACTCCTTTAAATATTGAGCTAAATATACAAAGAACCCCAGCGCATTTCTACACTGGGGTTCTTTAATTTATATGTGATGTATTACTTGCCTACTCCTGAGATTGTTTTTTGCAATAATGGAACATATCCAGTTGCAGTCTTTGTCAGACCAACTAGGAACATTGGCTGAATAAGGAGGTGGTTCGAGGCATTGACAGTCATAAAGCCCTTGACACCAACCCATGAGTAGCCCTCAAGGTTGGAAATCATTTTATCTACGTCCTGAGATGGGTTACCAGTTAGTGCGCGGACAATCATCTTGGCAGCATCTGCTCCAGTTGAGGTGAAGAGATCCTGTGTCTTCTTGTTGACAGCAAACCATGCTGCCATTGCATTGGAGGCCTGTGATTTCGAGGCACCAGCAAAGTAGCTATTTGTCATGATTGCATTGGTGCCTTCAAAGAGAGTTCCGTAGATGTTATAGGTCGCTGCTCCTGCAAGGCCTGTAATTGGTCGAGACTTAGCGAAAGCACCTTGAACTTTAAGGGAAGTCAACATTGCACCAGCAGTTAGAGCATTTGACCAAGCGATGAATATATATGTGCCATTTGCATCGGCAGCTTTCTTCGCAAAAGGTGTGAAGTCAGATGTAGATGTTGGAACTTTTATCTCTTCAAACAAAGCACCCTTTGGTCCCATCAATGCACGTGCAGCTGCGATGTTTCCAGCACCGAAAGCATTATCTTCAACGAAGAGAATTACTTTCTTACCTTTGATTGGCTTAACGCCAGCAAGTGGTGCTAAATCTTGGGTCGATGAGTTACCTGATCGGAAAACATACTTATTAGCAGCTGATGTAACTAAATCGTTCTTGGCTGGACCAGAAATGTACAAAATTTTGTTCTGTGCAGCTAGTGGTCCAAGTGTTAATGCAACACCTGATGAAGCAGTACCAACGATTATTTTAGTTCCGTTACCGACCATCTCTTTGAAGGATGCAGTAGCAGATGCAGGATCTGCGGCATCATCTTTAGTCGTCACAACGAGCTTCGCACCGTTTATCGACATCTTGCCGCCTGTGTAATAGTTCAGACCCCATTCGAGTCCATCGTTATATGCAAGACCATATGAACCAAGTGGTCCTGATGATGAAGTAATGACACCAATTTTAATTTCTTTTGCAGCCTGTGCTGGCGCCATGTTTGGCATGATGACAGCTAGAGAGAGTGCGGCTACTCCCAATCGTGCTAGTGAGCGCTTGCTCATAGTGTGATCTCCTTGTTGATAATGCCAGCCACATCGAGGGTTGGCTTGCTTAAGATAAATCTATCTGCTCGGCCTAGAAGTTGATCACCTCTTTGACTACAGTTAGATAACAATTTTGTGGAAAAAGGTGCAGAATCACTCCATGTCTTTACCAACTCAGCGCATTCTCGTCCCGGTCACAGGTGGATCACTCGCAGTCTTTCGATATGGAGATGGAGTGGGAGATCCAGTCCTCTTGATTCATGGAGTGACATCATCAAATCGTGCATTTCAGCTCTTTGCCGATGAACTAATTGCCCGCGGAAAAGCCGTGTATGCAGTTGATTTGCGAGGCCGCGGGGATTCAAATACTCTGCCAGAACCATTTGGGATGGCCCAGCATGCACACGACATGGCTGCCGTCATAGAGTTTCTTCAGTTGAAAAAACCTGATGTGATTGGTCATTCAATGGGTGGATTTGTAGCAGCGGCTTTAGTTGGTTTACACCCAGAGTTAATCGGAGAAGTTGTATTTGCAGATGGAGGGATTCCATTGCCGTTACCTCCTGGGATGAATGTGGAGCAGGTTTTACCTTTTGTGTTAGGACCAGCCCTTGCACGCCTTGCTTTGGTCTTCGAATCTAAAGATGCCTATCGAGATTTCTGGCGGTCTCAACCCGCATTTTCCAAAGGTTGGTCACCGGTCATGGATGAGTACGTTGACTATGACCTTCGAGGCGACGCACCAAACCTAAAGCCTTCAACAAATCCAGCAGCAGTCGAGGCTGACTCTCGAGATTTATTTGGAGATGACCTAATTGTGCGCTCACTCAAGGGTCTAACTGCGCAAGCACAATTCATTAAGGCTGAAAGAGGTTTGCAGAATGAGGAAGGTGGGCTTTATCCATTGGACGTATTAAATGCAGTGCTTCCGCAGTATCCAATGTTAAAGCTAGAGTTTCTATCAGATTGCAATCACTACGACATGTTCACCGACCATTTTGGCGCTGAAAAAGTTGCCCAAATAATTTATGGAGATCGACTATGACTTTAAAAGGAAAACGAGCATTTATTACGGGTTCATTTCAAGGAATTGGCTTAGGAATTGCCACTGCCCTTGCTCGCGAAGGCGCTGAGATTGTTTTACATGGCCTTGCAGATATCGAAACAATTAAGGGGGCTGAGGCTATTGTGAGCGCTGCTGGCGCACCAAAAGTTGAGTCACATGTGAGCGATCTTCGTGATAGCGCGGCAACAGAGGCATTAGTAGCCGCAGTTCTAGATAATGGTCCAGTAGATATTCTGTGTAACAACGCTGGCATTCAACACACCGCACCAATCGCTGACATGCCTCGCGAAAAATGGAGCGACATTATTTCTATAAATCTCTCCTCCTATTTTGACACAATGCGTTTATTACTCCCACACATGCAGGTTCGAGGATATGGCAGAGTTATCAATACCTCCTCGGTGCATGGATTAGTCGCATCGATTGCAAAGGCACCATACGTCTCTGCCAAACATGGAGTAATTGGTTTAACTAAAGCCGCGGCTCTGGAATATGCAGCAAGCGGCACCCGCGAATCAGGTGGTGTAACGGTAAATGCGATCTGCCCAGGTTGGGTAGAAACTTCATTGATCGAGCCACAGATTCAAGCCCGCGTGGCAATCTTTAACGGTGATCGTGCTGCAGGTATCGCCGATTTATTATCTGAAAAGCAGCCTTCTAAACGAATGTCTACTCCAGAGGAGATCGGAGCCGTTGTAGTGTTCTTATGTTCCCAAGCGGCGCATAACATCACTGGTGTTTCAATCCCGGTTGATGGTGGATGGACTGCGCAATAAGTTAACTTCACAACAAAACCCTCGAACCATTTATTCGGTTCGAGGGTTTTGTTAATTACGTATTATGGCTTTGGAGTTTTGTCAGGCTTTGGAGTCTTTTCAGGTTTTTCTGCCTTGGCAGGCTTTCCAGGTGCTACTGGCTTTACTGGTGCTACGCCCTTTACTGGAACAGGTGGCTTAGTAAGTTCAGCTGGCTTAATTGGTTTTACTGGTTCATCACCGAATGTTGCTACCGCTGCTTTAAATGAATTCATAGCGGCCTCCATGGCTTGGTGATGAGCTTTAACAGCTAACTCAAGTTGGGCACCAGTTGCACCAACAACTCCAACAGCAGCTAGAAAATCAGCATCCGCTTTCATAATCGCAGCTTTGCGTGCGGCAATGGCTGGTGCAATCTTTGCTTCATATGCTGCGCGGAGAGCTTGGAACTGCTCGATTGCAACTTTCCAATCGGCGTAATATTTTGCTACTGCGATCTGCCACTCGGTGTTGTACTTATCCATGGCGACGCGATTAGCGATTGCAATCTTAATTACTTCTATTCGATACTTCATCATGTCAATTTGATACTGTGCTAAAGCTGCTTGATAAGCAGCTGAATTGGTAGCCGCTGGCAGTGGCGTAGAATCAGCCTGTACTGCAGCTACTGAACCGGCCATCAAACCGGAGGCCAGTAGGGCTACACCTAAAACTCTTTTTACCTTCATGATTTGCTCCTCATTAACAATTCAGGCCCAACTGGCCCGTGTCCACAAAGTAAGTTTCTTTTTTGTGTCTATCCTGAGAGATTCCTCAAGCCTTCCTGTGGCATTAAAGGCCGCTGAATGGCTCTAGAAGGAGAAAAGAAGTCTGATTCATGAGAACCGGCACTCAAATCCACAGAACAAGAGTAGAAAATTTGTTCACCTTGCTGACTATGGAGAGCGTCAGTTGTACCATCAAAAGTGAAGATTTTTTTCATCTCTCAATAGGGGGTGATGGCGATGTTAAATATCTCCTTGAGTAAACACGTGATGTCTCATAAGTTTTACTTAACATTTGTTTTATTGATATCACTTGGAATTGGCGTAATTCAATCTCCACTTTCCTACGGTGCCAATCCACCAACAGCACCTCAGTATGTAGAGGCGATGAGTGATATAAATCAAGTCGCAATTACGTGGGATCCTCCAAGCTCGAATGGTGGAGACTCTTTACTTAATTACACAGCGAGAATATGGAGCCTGCCACCGCCGACAAATTCGCCGATCTTTGCTTCCTGCACCACGACCCAATTTGGTTGCATCATTAGTGGATTAATTTCAGGAAATGTGTACTACGTCGATGTCATAGCAAGCAATAGCGCTGGGCTTGGAACTCCGAGTTCAGCAAAGTCGATTTCTCCAGGTGCAACTGGAAAACCTCCAAGCAATGTCAGCGCGACTAGTGATGCCAAAGGTTTAATTACGATTAAGTGGACTCCATTAACAAGTGCTGGAGCGGGGGCATTTTCTTGGTACACCGCAGAAGTATTTAAGGGTTCTGAGATTGGTGTTGGTTCATATGCAGGTTTTTGTACGAGCGGCGCTATCACCGATAGCAGCTGCTTCATCGGCGGCTTAAAATTAGGGGCTACCTATTACGCGCAAGTTCGAACATATACTTCACTCGGTTCAGGTTTCCCGTCTTTTCCCCGGATAAAAATTATTGCAGGAACTCCTGCAGCACCTATTGCTAGTCCAACACCAACTAAGGCGACTCCCGGTACATCTGCATCCGCAAGCGCAAAAGCTACTTCGTCATCGAGTGGCGGTACGAATATCACACCGATTCCTACGGGAAACCCTGCCAACTCAGATCCTCCACAAAAGGTCAAAGTTGTTTCACTCTCAAAAGCGATCCGAATTTCCTGGAGCCCACCAAAACACACAGGCGGATTGAAAATTCTCGGGTATCGCGCAAGCGCACTAGGGGGAAGTGTCCAGTTAATCCACGAGTGTCGAACCTCAGCCAAGCAGTTCACATGCACATTAAAGAATTTAGAGGCTAAGCAAGTTTATAACCTTTCTGTTTATGTTGTATTTGCTGGCAAAGAGAGTAGAAGTTCGAAAATATTTCGAGTCGTTACTAAAAGTTAGGACATGAGTATGAAAACAGAGATAGTACAAGAAATCTTTGAAAAACTGCAGGCGTTAGGTTTAGATCCAATACGTGGAGGAGCCTCCGACATCACCGTTAATTGCCAACTGCTCGATGCCAAGAGTGGCTCAGGTGATAAGTCGATCACCTATGAAAATGCCGTTCTTTTTGATGAAAAGGAGAAGACAATTTTTCTTTTTGAAAAAACTGCGGAAAAGAGCAAGGGTTTTTCGTTTGGTTCTAGCTCTGAATCATCATTTCAATCGGGCAAAACGCTCTCACGTCACGTTAAGGGGGTTTTCATTGGAGCAAACGGGGTGAAGATTGATTATGACTTTGACATAGGGGAAATCTCGAAATCCATTAAGTCGATCGCCGAGATGCATAATCTGAAATTCAAAACCGTTATCCGAAGAAAGAGTGCCGAAGCTTAACTGGTACTCATCCCCTAGAAAAAGCCTTGCAGTCGAAGTAACCTCACCGGTTAAGAGTGATTCCACTAAAAATAGGAATTAAGGTTTAGTATCTCACGGTGGAGAAAATTGGGGGGGGGGATCAGTGACTCAATTAAAAACTCCATCCGGTGAGTATTCATTCCACCTTTCAAATTGGCAAAAATTATTCGCATTTTTAACTTTGCTAGTACTTATAGCAATGACGTTTTCTACGTTTAACGCATCTCAAGTATCAGCAAAACAAAGTGTGATTTTGACAGCTGCGGAAAAATCCTCAGATTCAATCATTTCCACTCAGCGTGAGGCGCTTGAGTACATAGTTGAAATCAAACAATGGAGTCAGGGCGCCTTGCCCAAAAGTAGTGTGGAAGCTTCACGGGACATACTCACCAAACACTTATATGCAACTGATTCAAACGGCATGACCCTTAGTGGTCTTGTAGATCCTTTATTTCTTCAAGCTCTAAAAGAGATTGATGTAATCATTCAAAGATCACCACAAGGCTTTCTGACTGACCAAATACAAGCTTCAACCCGTGCCCAAATCGAGCCCATTTCAGAAAAAATTGCAGAATTTGCCACACAGTTAGTCATTTCATTTCAAAGAAATATTGAAGTTAAATTAAGAGAAGTTACGATGGAACGTGAAAAAATCACCACAAGAAATCTATGGCTTCGCTTTCTTCTTCTTTTCATGATATTTATTTTGATTTCTTGGGTGGGTGCTTCTTTTTCAGCTCGGTACAAGTCAATTCAAAATTCAATAAAAACTCAGCTGGATGAGCTTGCCTTGAGTAGGGCGGAATTAGGGGTAGCGCTTCTTGCTATCACCGAATTAAAGGTATTAGATGATGAAAAAAATGAATTCATCTCAAATATTAATCACGAACTTCGCACTCCTCTGACATCAATCATAGGATATTTAGGTTTGGTAAATGATTTAACCGACGAAGAGAAGAACCCTAAGATTGCAAAATTTCTAAAGATTGTTGATCGAAATCTATTGTCACTTCTTGATCTTGTAGAGAACATGCTTACAATTTCAAAGTTAGAAGTTGGGGCAAATCCGAAGGTTTTCAAACGTATAATGTTGGATGAAATAATTGCAGATGCAATCTTTGTCTTACAACCATCATTGGATGCGGCAGCGATTTCCATAGAATTCGTTGCCGAAAATTCATATGACAATTCTCATGACGACTGGTCAATAGCTGGAAACAGGGGTCAAATTTCTCAGGTTTTTATTAATCTATTCCAGAACTCGGTCAAATTTAGCCCTAGAAATTCAAAAATATTCGTTGGAATAGTCAATATTTTTGATAAGACCGGTGCGAAGTTTGTACGTGTGAGCGTCTCCGATCACGGCATGGGTATATCTGCCGAAGACATGAAAAAGTTATTTCACCGTTTCTTTCGATCAGAAAGCGCTGTTCATGCTCAAATCCCAGGTACCGGTCTTGGATTGTCGATTGTCAAGAAAATAGTCGAACAACATGGAGGACGAATAGAAGTTGAATCGGAGATTAATATCGGAACAACTGTGCATATTGAACTACCAGTCTATGTAAGAGGAATGGATCAACTTATTCAGGAGCGCCGCCTGCCAGTCCTAGAAAAAGCTATCGAGTCAATTACAAATGCTCCACTTGATGAACTCCAAGAAATTGCTGACGAAATGGGAGGTGCAATTGCCTCCTACACACTAAAAAAAGAGGGAGCAGAACTAATTAATTTCTCAAAATGGTTGGCGGATTCGCCTAATCTCACGGAAGAGGAAATTGTCTCTAAGAGGAATACGTTACTTCTCAAATTGAAAATGGTTCTGGTAAAAATCGAACTAGGATTATCCAACAATGTGGATTGAAACCTTTCCGATTGCTTCTAATTCTCCAGAATTAACACTATAGAAGGGTATCAATTAACTCCTCATATTGTTTATGCCAACTAGCAGGACTCATTTGTGGAACTTGAGCTCAATAGTTGGCTGAAAGGTTATGGTTGACAAGACTATAACCTTTGGGTACCGTAAGAGTCATGAAGACTAAAACACTTGGTAGCGAGACTCTGGTTGATTACGACCCGACGCAGTTCCCTCCGTTCGCGGTGACGGTGGATGTGGCGATTCTGACCATGTCCGAAGGCGTGCTGCATGTGTTGCTCGTACGTCGAGGGCAAGCGCCGTTCGAGGGTGTGTGGGCAATTCCGGGTGGTTTCAAACGACCTACCGAAACGCTGGACGCAGCAGCCAAGCGCGAGTTGACCGAAGAGACCGGTGTCGATGCCGCAAGATTGTTGACTCAGTTTGGTGCTTACGGTGATCCTGGCCGTGATCCTCGAATGAACGTCGTGACAGTGGCGTATCTTGCTGTGCTCCGTGACGTAGGAGCGGTCGTGGCGGGTTCGGACGCAGCGGATGCCTGTCTGATTCCAGTCTCCGATGTGCTTAACGGAAGAGTCGAGTTGGCCTTTGATCATTTACAGATTGTGCGTGATGCGGTTGAGCGCGTCCGTGTCGAGCTCGAAGTGTCGGGTGTCGCGACGGCGTTCATTGGAACAACATTTACTTTGGCTGAACTACGGGCAGTATATGAGGCGGTCTGGGGGGTGCAGCTCGATGCCGCTAACTTTCGGCGGAGCATAGTTGCGGAGAAAGGGTGGGTGATTCCAACCGGACGTCGGGCTCAATCTGGTTCCACTGGAGGCAAACCTGCGGAGTTGTTTCGTGCTGGGCGGGCGTGGAAACACGGAAGTCCAATTCAATATCCACAACGAAACCAGAAACAGAGGTGAATTGATGAGAGCAGTAGTTTTCAGGAAATACGGGAATCCGGATGTTCTACACCTTGAAGAAGTTGAGCGACCATTGCCTAAAGAAAACGAGGTCCTTATCAAAGTTCATGCCACAACTATTACTCGATCTGATACCGGCCTGCGCAGCTCTGAATATTTCTTTTCCCGTGTTTTCACTGGCTTGCTCCGGCCGAAAAGGTCGATATCGGGTATGGAGTTTGCGGGGGTAATAGAAGAAGTTGGCGCGGATGTGCTCAAATTTCGGGTGGGTGACGAGGCATTCGGTATCAAAGGGGGAGCCAATGCGGAGTTTGTCTGTGTCCCTGAAAGTGGAGTGCTGGCCCACAAACCCGAGAGTATGAGTTTTGAAGAGGCTGCTGCCGTTTGTGATGGGGCACTTCTTGCATTGACCTGTCTGAAACCGGCAGATTGGACGGGAAAGAACATTCTCGTCTACGGTGCCTCTGGATCTATCGGGACGGCGGCTATACAACTGGCTAGGCATTTTGGGATCCATGTCACTGCGGTGTGCAACACTAAAAACATTGAGCTCATGTACTTACTTGGTGCCGATGAAGCAATTGACTATTTAAAGGATGATTTCACTAAAAACGGGAAAACGTATGACGTAATTTTTGACGCGGTCGGAAAGCACTCGTTTCGAAGAGCTCGACACTCGCTAAAACCGAGGGGGAGATACATTACCGCCGATCTCGGATTCATGTATCACGTTCCCATTCTGGCTCTATTGACTCGGTGGTTTGGAAAAAAGAAGGCAACACTCGGAATTGGTACGTACCGAAGAGAGGACCTCTTTCTGCTCAAAGATTTAATAGATGCCGGCAAATATCGGGCGGTCATCGACCGGCTATATCCGATTGAGGATGTGGTCGAGGCGACCCGCTACGTGGAAACGGAACAGAAAACGGGAAACGTAGTTCTAACGGTTTGTAGCAACCTAAGAAAAGATTTGAGCGTATGAGAGCAGTAGTTTGCAACACTTACGGTTCGCCCGGGAGATAAGGTATTGATTAACGGCGCTTCAGGAGGCGTCGGCATCTTTGCGGTGCAGTTTGCTAAAGCCTTCGGGTCGGAGGTAACCGGTGTGTGCAGCACTAGAAATGTCAATCTCGTGCGATCACTTGGCGCCGATCACGTCATTGACTACACGAAGGAGGACTTCACCCAAAGTGGGCAGCGTTATGACTTGATGCTCGATAACGCTGGGAGTAAATCATGGTCCGAGATAAGACGCATACTCAACAAGGATGCGACCATTGTCATAGTTGGAGCAGCAAAAGGCAATGGTTTTGCTGGACCGTAACCCCACATGCTCAAAGTACGCCTAGCGGCACTGCCTAGTAGTCAGAAGGCGGTGTTCTTTATCGCCAAGTTGACTAGAGAGGACATGCCCAAGGCAAAATCATCATCACTATGTGAGTGAAGTAGCAGTTCCCTTCGCGTTGCTCATTTCTTAATCTAAGAGGGCTGGCTCCCTAGTACTTGGAATAAAGAAAGCATAACTTTGTGTTAAAACAGCTGACCATCGTGATAAAGCGGAGCTGCGTATAGGAGAAAAACATGGGACCGAGCAATAATCCCAACGAGACAGAGGAGAGATCCGCTCTCGATCAGTATGGAATTGATTTAACGCAGCGTGCACGCGATGGCAAGTTAGATCCTGTCATCGGGCGGGATAATGAGGTCCGAAGAGTGATTCAAGTTTTGTCGCGCCGGACAAAAAACAACCCAGTACTAATAGGTGAGCCAGGCACAGGAAAGACTGCGATTGTTGAAGGATTAGCACTTCGAATTGCTGCTGGCGATGTTCCTACTGGATTAAAAAATAAAAAAGTTGTCTCAATTGATCTTAGCTCCATAGTTGCTGGGGCAAAATATCGTGGTGAATTTGAGGAGCGTTTAAAGGCGGTTCTCGATGAAATTAAAGCATCTGAAGGTCAGGTAATCACTTTTATCGATGAACTACACACCGTTGTCGGGGCTGGCGCAATGCCAGGCGCACTTGATGCTGGGAATATGTTGAAGCCACTTTTGGCACGCGGGGAATTACACATGATTGGTGCAACAACCCTTGATGAATACCGTCAATACATCGAAAAGGACGCCGCCTTGGAGCGCCGCTTCCAACAGGTCCTTGTTGGAGAACCAAGTGTTGAAGACACAATTGCAATTTTACGCGGGCTTCGCGAAAAGTATGAAGCTCACCATAAAATTGTCATAAGTGATAGTGCCCTTGTGGCTGCGGCAACTCTTTCAGAGCGCTATATCACTCATCGCTTTTTACCAGATAAAGCCATTGATTTAGTGGATGAAGCGGCATCTCGTTTACGGATGGAGATTGATTCATCCCCTGAAGAGATCGATCAATTACAAAGAGCCGTAGATAGATTGCGTATGGAGGAGTTTGGTTTAGCCAAAGAGAAAGACGAGGCTTCACGTGCAAGACTTAAAGACTTGCGTAGCGAGCTCAAGGAGAATGAAGTAAATCTTGAAGAGTTAAGCGAGAAATGGGGGAGTGAGAAAAAGCAGCTAGATCGAATTGGCTATCTAACCGAAGAGCTTGATAAATCCAGAGTTGAAGCCGAGCGAGCTCAAAGAGAAGGCAATCTCGAACATGCCGCTCGATTGATGTATGGCCGTATCCGCGAAATTGAAAACGAGCTTGCTGCTACACGCGCCTCCATGGATTCGGCCTCTGCAATGGTAAAAGAGGAGGTCACCTCAGATGACATCGCTGAAGTTATCTCTGCCTGGACGAAAATTCCAGTTGGCCGCCTACTTCAAGCAGATAGCCAGAGGCTTTTGGATTTAGAGCAAGAGTTGGAAAAACGAGTTATTGGACAGATGAGTGCAATTAAATCTGTTGCCGATGCCATTCGCCGTTCTAGGGCAGGTATCTCTGATCCCAATCGCCCTACAGGATCTTTTTTATTTCTTGGACCAACTGGCGTGGGTAAAACCGAACTTGCTAAATCCTTGGCATATTTCTTATTTGATGACGAACGGGCAATGGTTCGAATTGATATGAGTGAGTATGGAGAGAAATTTTCTGTCTCCAGGTTGGTGGGTGCACCTCCAGGCTATGTTGGTTACGAAGAAGGTGGTCAATTAACCGAAGCTGTACGTCGCCGTCCGTACTCTGTCATCCTTTTAGATGAGGTCGAAAAGGCACACCCTGAAGTATTTGATTTATTACTTCAGGTCTTTGACGATGGCCGTTTAACCGATGGTCAGGGGCGTACCGTTGATTTTCGCAATTCCATCATCATCATGACCTCAAACTTAGGTTCTTCTTATTTGGCAGATGCTGAAGTTTCTCGCCAAGAACAAGAGAAATCCGTCAATGAAGTTCTAAGAAAACACTTTAAGCCAGAGTTCTTAAATCGCATTGATGACATAGTGATATTTAATTCACTTGGACGAAAAGATATTGCTGCCATTGCAGATAATCTAATTCATAATCTTGAGGTTAGATTAAAAGACAGAGACATCGTTCTTGAGTTAACTCCAGTGGCAAAAGATTGGCTGGTTGTGCATGGCTTTGATCCGATTTATGGCGCTCGACCTCTACGGCGACTTATTCAAAAAGCCATAGGCGATGATATTGCCATGAAGATTCTCTCTGGCAAGTTAGTTAATTCCTCAAAGTTGATAATTGATGCAGATAGTCAGGAAGCTGAAGAATTAAGTATTTCTGTCACTGATTAACGATGCTAAGTTGCGATGACCGCTTGAGGCCAAGGAGTGATTGCTTCTATAACTACTAGCCCTGCGCAATAACGGTACAAATAACTACTAAAAGCGCTACCGCTAATTCAATTGCACCGATTCTGCCAGGTCGCATTCCTGGTTTCATTAAAACAGTTCTAACTAAAGCAAATGTGAATGGAGTTATTAACCACCAGGAAAGAGTGGTTAGTCCAAGTGATATCACCACGGCAACATGAAAGCCGACACTAATGACATGCCAACGGCGATTAGTAGCCTCACGGATTAGCGCTTTTACATGGAGTACTGAACCAATAAAGAAGAGTAGAGATACCAGGGTGGCAATCCAGATTGAATGCGGAATAAGGTCCAGTGATTGCTGATCGTTAGCAACTGCATACATCAAAATCGGTGCCATTGAGGCTAGGACCACTAGCAACAGGTCATTGGTGATTCCACGTTCGCGACCCAACCATGTCAGACAAATACTGATGGACCAGAGCACAACAATCAGCGCACTTGGTAAGAGAATCCAAGGCCGCATTGCAATAAGTGTGCCGGTTCCAAAGAGGGTGAGTCCCGCCCAAGGAATAGCTGAACGGAGTTCGTTGCGCGCGCGAGTTGTCCACGAACCACGGTTCACCCGCGCCAAGAACGCTCTACCTCCGAAATATGAAAACGGATAGGCCGCTATCCAGGTCAGTGAGAAAAGAAGGCCGATTGCGTTACCCGCGCCGAGGAATGATCCCAGCAACAATGGAACAATCAAGAATGCCCAGGCTCCATGCTGCGGTGGAAATTTCACAGGTCTCATTCTACTAAAACCTCTAAGCGTTGTTCCTAGCACCGCCTGCTGGCTTCGGGTTCTTAGGGATAGATGTTTGGAAACCGGGTTTAGTTGAATCCGCGTCATATCCATTCTTAGCTTCGGCCCTTACTGCCGACCAGTAAGTTGTTGCACCGGTTGGAAGATCTCTTAAGAATAGCTTTTTTACCTTTGATGGCGCATAAGTTTCACCCGCCAAACAAATTGCTAGTGCCGCTTTTGGAATGCCTTTTGAGCGTTTACATAGCAACATAATGTCTTGACGAAACTTCTCATCGACATAAGCACGGGAACTCAATCGTGACTCAATTATTTTTCCGGACACTACTGCATCTTTAAAGGTGGCTCCAAAATATCCGGCGTCATGGTTATCGCAGGCTGGCTTGACGTTAACGAACCACGTGCGATTTCCGCGGTTATATTTGAGTGCATCTTTAATAGAAAGCCGGATTTTCATTTCATTGAGGAGAAAATTCTGGACCCAACCAAGAACAACGCCTTTGTCTTGACTGCCACACCCATTGGTCATCGGTTCAATTGGTACTTCAATGGATCTCCACTGGCAATTATCGAAATCCCCCGTCATATTTCCTGAAGCGTCATAGGCAACAACGCAGACATAAAAAGGACCATTAGCGCCTGCAATGACGGTTGGTTGAAAGCTAGACATGACTGGATCACCGCTAGTCGTGGACCAGAAAGCAGTCTCTTTATTGAGTTTGAGGCCATCTGAGTAAATATCGGTTCGGTAGGAGGCCTTGCCGCTACTGTCATAAATATAAAATAGTGTGTAAATCGCCGAGTTCATTGGGGCAATCAGATTGTTAGGTTGAAAGGTAATTTTCGGTGGTTGGGTATCGCTACTGGGTCCTTGTTTTCTAAGGTTTAGGCAGTCGCTTCCCCATGATGGGCATGCGTTGAGTTCGAAAATACTTTTCAAATCTTTCACTTTGAACTCTGCAGTAGCTGTGCTCGGCTTGCAGTCAGACGAAGCTGTATTGGCCTGAAAAGATCCCAGAAAGGAAAGACCATCTCCAGCTAAAGATCCAGAGCCATTCCCAAGAATCTTTATCATTAACTCGCCGATTTTTTGATCGCAACCGCTGTATTGAAAAGCACTCGAGACAATTCCCTCATAAAATCCATTAGATCCAGAGATTGTGATAGCGCCATTCGTTGCAGTATTCCAAGTTCCGACGATAAATGAATCGTTGTCGGCCGCCTGTGATGATGATGTAAAAGGCAACAATGTACTTGCGAAAACCCCAATAAGTGCGAGAAGACGTTTCATGTTGACTCCAACCAGAATTCTAGCCCAGATGAGCCAACTTTGACACAGCTAATTTGTGCTGAAAGGGGAGTATTAAACATTAAAGTTTCCTGCTTGATTGAACTTCGCATTATCCTTTTGGTATGAGAAAGTAGGGAAATCTTTATGGAAGAACTGTTCTCGCTCTTGCATTAGTGCTTCTCCCAATAACTGCCTTTGCCGTTCAAAGGACTAAAGCTAGAGTCAGTTACAAGATCTATAAGCAAAAGATTACCTACCAAAGTAAGCGATACACCGATCCAGGCACTAAGAATCTTTCTGTCCCTCTAGAAATTCCAGAATTTCTCGATGTTCGATTCCAAGGAATCCGTTTTGGGGCACTGCGGCAAGGAGACTCGAATTCAATCGAGGAGTTGGCCTGATCATTCCGCCCCATTTTTCTTCCAGTTCTGCTGGTGCATGTCTGCAACACGTAGGATCAGGACAGCTCGACTTGTAGCGGGTATTCGAAGCTCTTCCTCTAAAATATTTTGCAGTCTCAAATTTTGTTCCAACGCTGACCGAAAATTCTCCTTGGGCGCTATTTTGAATTCTCGAGGTGCACCAGTAAGTACCAGCTGGTTTGTCGGTGTATTGGTGATAGGGCGTAAATCGATCTTCAATGGTGAAGACTTTACGGGCACTCCAATTGCGACAGGCTATTTGGCCCTCAACTGAACCGAAGACATCGGAGGGAAAAGCCACATTGTCATTCTCATATGCCTTCGAGATAGCGCCACTTTCGTGAACTTTGATAAAGTGTACTGGCAGGTCAAGATGCTCTGTTGCCAAATTTGTGAATCTATGTGCAGCGGTTTCGTAACTAACACCAAAGTAGTCACGCAAATCTTCCACGGATAATTCTCGTTTGGTTTTAGCGCTCTGAAGAAAATCGACGGCATTTGATTCTGGCATCAATAGCGCTCCGGCTAAATAGTTAGTTTGAACTCGTTGTAACAAATAGTCACCATAATCAACTGGTGCAGAATGCTTAAGCAGATGTCCGGCTAGAGCCTGTAATAAAATTGTTCGTGCATCGCGACCTTCCCGGCGCATTGGTAGATATATCCGACGGTTCTTCTCATCAGTAATTACTCTTGTAGATGCCGGCAAATCTTGTACGTAGTGCAACGTAAAACCCAATTTGTTAGCAAGTTCAGCTGTAAGGCGTTCTGAGAGCGGCCCCGAACTATGATCTATTTTCGCTAGAAGGTTGCGTGCTTCATTTTCTAGTGCAGGGAAGTAATTATTAATCTTGCGCATTTCTTTTCGCAGTTCTAAATTTGCCCGACGTGCATCTTCAGGCGTTGCCGATCTCTGCTGATGCAATCTTTCAACTTCGCGTTGTAAACCAAGAATAATATCGAGAATGCTATTACTCACTGTTTTTCCAATGTAGGCATCTGGTAAACCAAGCGATGCATAGAGGCCGCTCCGTTGCGCACGTTCAATCTCAAGTTCATTTGCCGAACGCTCACTCAATTTCTCAGCACTTAACAGTTGGTTCAAAGTTACGCCAAGTGCGTGTGCAATTTTCTGCAACTGTAGAATTGGCGGAGTTCTCTTCCCATTCTCTATTGCTGAAACTTGAGATGGTGCACGTTGAATGGCGCGTGCGAGGACTTCAAGATTCATTCCTTGTTTAGTGCGCAATTCTCGAATTCTGCGTCCAACAATTAGCGGATCAAATTCGTCTTCTAAAATGCTCATGAGTAATGCTCTCACTTGCAGCAGAGTTACGAAAGTTCTGGAAAACAGAAAATATCAATTATTTCTATTGAAATACTCATGTGCTCCGCGATTCGATGCCTAATACTCAACTAATTAGAGCAAAGGGCGGAAAACCCTTGCTTTTTCACAATCAAAGAGGGAGAAGTTTATGAAAAGCCACATCGGAAGTAACACCCAGAGCGCAGAAGAATTGCGAAATGAGTGGGAGAGCAACTCACGTTGGGCGGGTATCAAGCGTGATTACACAGCTGACGATGTGGTGCGTTTAAGAGGCTCAATAACCGAAGAGTCGACCTTGGCGCGACGTGGAGCAGAAAACCTATGGGAATTGCTGTTAACCGAGGAGTGGGTGCCGGCACTTGGCGCACTTACCGGCAATCAGGCGGTTCAGCAGGTGAAGGCTGGTTTAAAGGCGATCTATTTATCAGGGTGGCAGGTTGCTGGAGATGCCAATCTCTCAGGGCAAACTTATCCAGACCAGAGCCTTTATCCCGCAAACTCTGTCCCGGCAGTTGTTCGTCGCATAAACAATGCGTTAATGCGTGCAGATCAAGTCGAACGCGTTGAAGGCAAGGCAAGCATTGACTGGCTTGCTCCAATTGTTGCCGATGCGGAAGCTGGCTTTGGTGGCCCCTTGAACGCATACGAACTGATGAAGTCAATGATTCAAGCAGGTGCAGCTGCAGTGCACTGGGAAGATCAACTTGCTTCAGAAAAGAAGTGTGGCCACTTAGGCGGAAAAGTTTTGATTCCAACACAACAGCACATCAGAACCTTAAATGCCGCCAGACTTGCCGCCGATGTTGCTGGTGTCCCAACACTAATTATTGCCCGCACTGATGCTTTGGCTGCTGACTTAATAACTTCTGATATTGATTCTCGAGACGCCCAGTATGCAACTGGAGAACGCACCAGTGAAGGTTTCTACAGAGTGAATCCAGGGCTTCATGCTGTAATCACTCGTGGCTTAGCTTTTGCTGAGTATGCAGATTTGATTTGGGTTGAAACCGGCGAGCCAGACTTGGAGCTAGCTAGAGAGTTTGCGAAAGCGATACATGAAAAGTTTCCAGGAAAATTACTTGCGTACAACTGCTCACCATCATTTAATTGGAAACGACATCTCAATGATGCCCAAATTGCAACTTTCCAGGAAGATTTAGCGGCACTTGGTTACAAATTCCAATTCATAACTCTTGCTGGTTTCCATTCGCTTAACCATTCAATGTTTAGTCTTGCAAAAGGATATAAAGCTCGTGGAATGAGCGCTTATGTTGAGTTACAGGAAGCCGAATTTGCTAGCGAAGCCGATGGGTACACGGCAACCAAACATCAACGTGAAGTTGGGACAGGTTACTTTGATGCAATTTCGAGCGCACTTAATGCACTCAGCGCCACCTTGGCTTTAGCTGGGTCTACTGAAAACGAACAGTTTCACTAACTAATTAACTCAACCCTAAGGAGAATTAAATGTCACACATAGCAATTATGGGCAAGATGTATCCCAGGTTCAACGAAATATTAACTTCCGATGCAATGGCATTTCTTACTGAACTGCATGAACTTTTCTCAGGCACTCGAAGTGATCTACTCGCACACAGATTGGTAAACCGTAAACACCTTTCAAATGGACATAGACCAACATTCTTGAAATCAACGAGCCAAATCCGTGAAGATGAAAGTTGGTTTGTTGCAGGGCCAGGTCCTGGACTTGAAGATCGTAGAGTTGAGATAACCGGTCCGACTGACCCAAAGATGACGTGTAATGCTATGAATTCAGGTGCCAAAGTTTGGTTAGCCGATTTGGAGGATGCGACAAGTCCGACTTGGCAAAACATTATTGGAGGACAGATCTCTCTTTTTGATGCAATCCGCAGACAGCTCTCATTTGATTCAGGTGAAAAGGTTTACTCAATTACCGCTGAAAATGCGCCAACGATCGTTATGCGTCCTCGCGGATGGCACATGGTGGAAAAGCATTTGCTATTTGTAGATCAAGAAGATTGTGCACGGCCGGCTGTTGCCAGCTTAGTCGACTTCGGTCTCTACTTTTTTCATAATGCAAAGGAGCTAATTGAACGTGGTGCAGGGCCATATTTCTATCTAGCTAAAATCGAGTCACACACAGAGGCGCAACTTTGGAACTCTATTTTCACTTATGCCGAAGAGCGACTAGAAATTCCATTTGGAACCATCCGAGCGACCGTACTCATAGAAACTATTCCAGCTGCCTTTGAAATGGAAGAAATTCTTTGGGAACTTCGCGACCATTGCGCTGGTTTAAATGCAGGTCGTTGGGACTATATATTTTCAATTATCAAAAACTTTGCAGGATCTGGAAGACAGTTTTTAACTCCAGATCGCGCTCAGATAACAATGACCGTTCCATTCATGCGCGCTTACACCGAGTTATTAGTGGCAACTTGTCATAAGAGGAAGGCCCATGCAATAGGCGGAATGAGTGCATTTATCCCTAATCGCAGGGATAAAGAGGTTACAGATCGGGCACTGGAGGCGGTTAAAAATGATAAGGCGCGTGAAGCTGCAGACGGCTTTGATGGTACATGGGTGGCACATCCAGATTTAATTCCAATTGCACAGGCAGAATTTGATGCAGTTTTGGGCAATAGACCGAATCAAGTGGATCGCCTTCGAGATGATGTTCATGTTACACCAGACCAACTGCTTGATATTCAATCGATTGGTGGTGATGTAACCGATTTGGGACTTCGTACGAATGTTTCTGTGGGAATTCGTTACATCGAATCCTGGCTACGTGGCACTGGTGCAGCTGCAATCGATAATTTAATGGAAGATGTCGCTACGGCTGAAATTAGCCGATCGCAGATTTGGCAGTGGATTCGATATGAGGTCGTGACACGCGAAGGAACTCACATCACCCATAGCTTGGTCGAGCAACTTATTTTTGACATACTTAATGAAATTGAGCGTGATGATAATGATCGTTTTGAGGATGCGGTAACGATCTTTCGCCAGACTTGTTTGGATGAAGAGCATTTTCCAACCTTCTTAACTCTTTCTGCTTATTCACAATTGTTAGTGAAGTCAGATAGATAATGGAAGTGCTGGGGCGATGCGTCTTAGCCCGTTTCCTTTTTACATGCCTATTCACAGGCACCAACTCATTGACTTACGGTGAGTTGTTTTTTCGGAACCACTTACCTCTGTAAGTGGGTTGTGAGGGACTCGAACCCCCGACCCAGGCATTAAGAGTGCCTTGCTCTACCAACTGAGCTAACAACCCGAAGCATTCAGGTGCCGGAAACACTTGAATGCAGAGGGAAACCTATCAGCAACGAAGGCCTTGCCGCATACAGGCGACACCGCCAAAATTGAGATATGAGTCAATGGGAAATAAGGGTTGCCCTATGCCTCTCACTTTTTTTATCGGCTCTTACACAGGGCGCGGAAGCGGCCCAGCCAACGGCCGTTGATGTGGTCGAGATGTTGGCAGTTAAAGGTCGAGCTCCAAAGACGGGATATGCCCGCGATCAATTTGGAACCGCCTGGAAAGATGTCGATCACAATGGCTGTGATACACGCAACGATATTCTCAATCGAGACTTGATCACAATTATCTACAAGGTGAGTTCTCAGGACTGTGTCGTCATGTCAGGAGTTCTTGTAGATCCATATTCGGGCGAAACTATTAGTTTTCTCCGCGGAGTGACGACGAGCTCTGATGTACAAATTGATCATGTGGTGGCTATCTCAAATGCTTGGCAGACCGGAGCCTTTAAATTAACCATTGAAAAGCGCACAGCTTTAGCTAATGACCCACTAAATTTATTAGCCGTCAAGGGAAGATTAAATTCACAAAAAGGTGCTGGCGATGCAGCTACGTGGTTACCACCGAAAAAGAGTTATCGATGTTCTTACGTTGCACGGCAAGTCGCCGTAAAATATAAATATGGTTTGTGGCTAACCGCACCAGAAAAAACCGCAATTTTGAAACTACTTCAACCATGCCCTGGGCAATTAATCCCTGCCGGCTAATTGAATTAGTGCGCAGAATCTTTTATTCGTTTGCGAGAGCGTTCAATCTCGGCTCGGGCTTCAGCTGCATCGACCCAGTTGCCACCAGTTACGCTTTTGCCAGGTTCTAGAGCTTTGTACACCTCAAAGAAGTGTTGGATTTCTGAGAGCTCGAAAGCAGGAACATCTTTTAGATCTTGGATGGACTCTTTTCGAATGTCACCTGCTGCAACACAGAGCAGTTTGTCATCTCCGCCAGCTTCATCGGTCATATTAAACATTCCAACGGCACGGCATGAGACAACACATCCAGGAAAGGTTGGCTCATCTAACATCACCAGAGCATCCAGAGGATCGCCATCGAGAGAGAGTGTGTTTTTAACAAAGCCGTAGTCATAGGGATATCGCGTTGCTGTAAATAACATGCGATCTAAGCGGATCTCTCCGGTCACATGATCGACTTCGTATTTGTTACGGCTGCCAGCTGGAATTTCAATAATGACATCAAAGATCATTAGCGCCGGCTTCCTGTTAGAAGGAACTATTTAAAGAAAGTCTCTTTAAATTAAACTTGGGGTGAACGACGGGGCTCGAACCCGCGACATCCCGGACCACAACCGGGTGCTCTACCAGCTGAGCTACGTCCACCATGAGTGGCAAAGTCTACCTTCTCTACCGGCGCTTAAGACCAGGGGGTCTTAAGTCCAAGGGATTTTGCAGCCTTGCGCTGAGCGGTGTCATAGGTCAGGAAATCGATTCTCTTGCCACCAACACTTATTGCCGAGGCCAGATGTATGGCATCTAAGGTCGCCAGATTAGTGCCCTGGGAAATCTCAACTGCTAAGTAAGAGGTCTGCTCATCAAATTCGATGATATGAAAGGCGGCGATATCGTTCTGGAAAAGCTTTGTGGCCATGGCGAATTCGTGAGTGCTCAGACGCTTCCGTAAGTTGATGAGGGTTTCGGTCACGCCGATTTGGGAAATATAAGTATCCTGATATTGCGCAATGATTTCTTCACATTGCTGGGAAAACTCTTCTTCAAGATATCTTTTTAACATTGCGCTTGTGTCTAAATATAAAGATGTCAAAATCTGCGCTCGCGGCGAGATTCCATCAATATTTCTGTTGATGTAGGGCCAGCTTTACGCGGGACTATTCTTTTAATTTTATTCAAAGAGGTGCGAGTAGCGGGCCTTACTCTGCCCTCAGCAATTGCACGTTCTAGAAATTCGGATCGTTTAATCTCCTCGACCTTAATCGGTGAGAGTAGGCAGAGCGGTTGGCCATGGTTAGTAATAGTTATCTGTTCGCCCTGGTTTGCGCGTTGTAGAATTTCAGATAGACGATCCTTGAACTCCCTGATGCCGATTTCCATGAGGGTACAATATCAGATAATTGTGGCTACATTTAAGGGGCGATAAAAACTGCACTTCGGTAGTAAGCAAGCTCGGCGATTGAATCTTGAATATCTCCAAGTGCGCGGTGATTGCCAGTTTTAGCTGGAGATGCGAAGTAGGCCTTGGGATACCAGCGGCGTGCCAACTCTTTTATCGACGAGACGTCGATGGTTCGATAGTGAAGAAAATCGTTAAGGGCCGGCATATCGCGAGCGATGAAACTTCGATCCACGCCGACTGAGTTTCCAGCAAGTGGAGATTTGCCCGGGGTTAAGCCGCACTCAAGTAAATATGCTATTACTTTCAGTTCGGCCTCGACGAGTGAAAGGCCGTTGGGTATTTCTGTGATTAATCCTGAGTTCGTGTGCATCGCGGTGACGAAATCGTTCATCCCGGCCAACTCATCAGTGCTCGCCCGAATCACGACGTCGACGCCATCGCCAATTACATTGAGCTCGGAGTCGGTCACCAGGACCGCGATTTCAACTAAGACATCCTTTTCGAGGGAGAGCCCAGTCATTTCGCAGTCGATCCAGATTAAATTGGGCTGTTCATTGGCCATGCGCGCCTGGCAGGAATCGAACCTGCGACAACCCGCTTAGAAGGCGGGTGCTCTATCCGACTGAGCTACAGGCGCCTGTAGGGTCGAGGATGCGCAGTCTACCGACACATAACGGTAAGGTTTCATCTCATGGCTGAGTTCATTTATACGATGAAAAAGGCGCGAAAAGCGCATGGTGACAAAGTAATTCTCGATGATGTCACGATTATGTTTTATCCCGGCGCCAAAATCGGTGTAGTCGGACCCAATGGCGCTGGAAAGTCAACGGTTCTTCAAATCATGGCCGGTCTTCAGCAGCCATCTAACGGTGAGGCCTACTTAACTCCTGGATACACCGTTGGAATCCTGCTGCAGGAGCCAGTTCTCAACGAAAGCAAAAATGTTATTGAGAATGTTAAAGAGGGCGTCGCCGAAACCGTTGCGATGCTCGATCGCTTCAATGCGATAAGTGATGAATTAGGTAATCCGGACGCGGACTATGACAAGTTATTGGCTGAAATGGGCGATCTGCAAGAAAAACTTGATCACCGAAATGCCTGGGAACTGGATTCACAGTTAGAACAGGCGATGGATGCGCTGCGCTGTCCACCACCGGATGCCGATGTTTCAGTCTTGTCTGGAGGAGAAAAACGGCGCGTTGCATTATGTAAATTACTTTTACAGGCCCCCGATTTATTACTACTTGATGAACCAACCAACCACTTAGATGCCGAATCTGTTTTGTGGCTTGAACAACATCTCAATAAATATCATGGCGCAGTCGTTGCGATTACTCACGATAGGTATTTCTTGGACAATGTGGCGCAGTGGATTCTAGAGCTCGATCGTGGACGTGCCTATCCATATGAAGGCAACTACACAACCTATTTAGAAACTAAATCTGCTCGATTAAAGGTTGAAGGGCAAAAAGATGCCAAGCGCGCAAAGCGATTAACTGAAGAGCTCGAGTGGGTCAGGCAAAATGCTAAGGGACGTCAAGTTAAATCTAAGGCCCGTCTGGCACGGTACGAGGAAATGGCGGCCGAGGCCGACAAGATGCGCAAACTGGACTTTGAAGAGATTCAGATTCCACCTGGTCCACGACTTGGAAATGTTGTCATTGAAGTCGATCACTTAACCAAGGGCTTTGGCGATCGCGTTCTCATCGATGATCTCTCATTTACGTTGCCCCGCAATGGAATCGTGGGAGTGATTGGTCCAAACGGTGCCGGTAAAACAACTCTCTTTAAAACGATTATGGGGATGGAAACCCCGGATTCTGGAACAGTAAAGATCGGCGAGACCGTCAAAATTTCATATGTGGATCAATCCCGTGGCGGTATCGACCCCAAAAAGACGCTGTGGGAAGTCGTCTCAGACGGCCTTGATTTCATAAAAGTGGGAATGGTTGAAATGCCATCTAGGGCTTACGTATCGTGTTTTGGATTTAAAGGTCCAGATCAGCAAAAACCAGCAGGAATTCTGTCCGGTGGAGAGCGAAATCGCCTGAACTTAGCGCTCACATTAAAGCAAGGTGGAAATCTGCTCTTGCTCGATGAGCCGACAAATGATTTAGATGTTGAGACTTTAGGCTCACTTGAAAATGCACTCCTAGAGTTTCCTGGCTGCGCCGTTGTAATTTCTCACGATCGATGGTTTCTTGACCGCGTAGCGACCCATATTTTGGCTTACGAAGGTGATTCGAAGTGGTTCTGGTTTGAAGGTAACTTCGAATCGTATGAAGAAAATAAAATTCAACGCTTAGGTGCCGACGCTGCACGTCCGCACCGCGTTACATATAGAAAGCTGACTCGATAAATGAAGTTTATTAATAAACAATATGTTCGTTGGGATGATTTAGATGCGATTGGTCATGTCAATCATGCAAAGTATCTTACTTTTGCACAGGAAGCTCGCTTTGCAATGCTCGGCTTTTTTAACATGGTTGTGGCCCGAGCTGAGGCCGATTACAAGGCACCAATTGCCGAAGGCAATACATTTATTGATGTAACCATGTGGGTAGAATCGATAGGTACATCATCATTCGTGTTGGTCTACGAAATATCAAAAGACGGAACTCTTTATGCTCGGATTAAAACTGTACAAGTTACAGTAACCGAGGATACGAAAAACTCTCGCCCACTTTCCGATGTCCAAAGAGAAGTTCTTAAAAAGTATATAGAGACGGAGTAATAATGTCGCAGCTTGCCTCACGTGCGCAGCGCCCTTGGTGGAGAGATGCGGTTACGTATCAGATTTACATCCGTTCCTTTGCAGATTCAAATGGAGATGGGATTGGAGACGTTGAAGGCATCCGCTCGCGCCTGCCGTATTTAAAAAAACTCGGGGTTGATGCAATCTGGATTACGCCGTGGTATCCATCCCCACAGCACGATCACGGTTATGACGTCGCCGACTACATGGATATCGAACCTGATTACGGAACATTGGCCGAAGCTGAAACTCTCATTAAAGAGGCCCATGAATTTGGCATTAAATTAATCGTTGACATTGTTCCAAACCATACTTCCAGCGATCACGCCTGGTTTCAAGCTGCATTAAAGGCTGCCCCAGGTTCAGTTGAGCGCAATCGATTTATTTTTAGAGATGGCAAAGGCGTCAACGGTGACGTGCCCCCCAATAACTGGGAGGCTGTTTTTGGTGGTCCGGCTTGGCAGCGCGTGACGGAGGCCGATGGAAAGTTAGGTCAGTGGTATTTACATTTATTTGCCGTCGAACAGCCCGATTTAAACTGGGAAAATCCAGAAGTTGTAGCTCACCTTGAAGATGTTTTGAAGTTTTGGCTAGATCGAGGCGTCGATGGATTTCGAATCGATGTCGCACATGGAATGTTTAAAGAGGCAGGTTTGCCAGATATCAAGAAAGATCCAGCCGCTGAAATGCTTGGCACCGAACATAAACCGTTCTGGGACCAAGAAGGCGTGCACGATATATACCGTTCATGGCGAAAGATTTTTGATTCATACCCTGGAGATCGCATGGCAGTTGCTGAAGCTTGGGTCAGTCCGGCATCGCGTATTGCTCGCTACGTAAGGAGTGATGAGTTACAGAACTCTTTTAACTTTGAAATGCTCACGACTCTCTGGAAGCCAGCTGAAATTAAGGAGAAAATTAATCACTCAATTAATGCCCTTGCAGAAGTAGGTGCACCGACTTCGTGGGTATTTAATAATCATGATGTCGTGCGATCAGTTGATCGTTTAGATTTGGGGTTAACAAATCACGGTGATACAACGCTTTCGCGCCAAGGAGATCCTGCGAAGTTCAATATTGAACGCGGAACTTTGCGCGCCCGTAGTGCTGCGCTAATGATGTTAGCGCTGCCAGGGGGTGCATATATGTATCAAGGCGAAGAGTTGGCGCTGCCAGAAGTCCGCGATATTCCAGAATCGCGTCTTACGGATCCACGCTGGAAAATGAGTGGGCATTTAGATCGTGGCCGCGATGGGTGCCGCGTTCCGTTGCCTTGGTCTAGTAACCCGGTTGGGGCATTTGGGTTTTCAAACAAAGATTCATTGACACCAGATCAAGCTTGGTTGCCACAATCATCGTGGTGGGGAGGATTTTCTGTTGATTCCCAAGAGGGGGTAGAGGGCTCGACATTGTCTATGTATCGCGAGGCGCTCGCGATTCGAAAGGCCGAAGAGGGTTTAGGTGATGGAGAAATGGAGTGGATACAAGCGGGTGCAGATGTCGTAGCTTTTGAGCGCCCTGGAGATTTCGCGTGTTACATCAATTTCGGTGCTGATTTTGAACTTCCATCGAACTCGCAGATTTTAGTTGCAAGCGGCAAAGTACTTGCTCACACTTTGCCAACCGATACTGCTGTGTGGGTGAGATTAATTAACTAATGCCAAATACTCAGCTCCAGTACCGAGTGGTTCGCACACTTGCTACTGCGCAAGTTCTCACTGGAATTGCGACTGCCGGTACCGTTGCCGCTGGTTCGCTTCTAGTTTCATCAATTACCGATTCAGAGACCTTGGCTGGGTTAGCACAGACAAGCTCTGTATTAGGTGCAGCAGCGTTGGCACTTCCATTAGCTCGATTGACATCGCGCGGTGGGCGACGTTTAGCGCTATCGGTCGGATATTTATCAGGTGTGATTGGTTCGATTTTTGCAATTATTGGTGGAGCTCATCGCAGTTTATTATTCATGTTACTTGGCACATTTTTAGTTGGTGCAGCACATGCAGCCGGCTACCAAGCTCGCTTTGCTGCCATTGATTTAGCTACAAATGAGACAAGCGCTAAGCAACTCTCATTTGTTGTATGGGGTTTAACAATTGGCGCGGTAGCAGGTCCGAATTTAATGGATCCTTCGGGCAACATCGCCGAACACTTTAATTTACCTCGTTTAGTGGGTCCATATTTACTATCAGCAACAACGTTGTTTTTTGCCACCATTGTGATTCAAATTTTCTTGCGACCCGATCCTTACTTAACCGCAGAAAAACAGGCCAATGTTGTTCATCACAAAGGTTCAACCAAGGCGGCACTTTCGCACATTCGCTCTAATCCAAAAGCTCTCTATTCGATTTCGGCAATTGCAATTGGTCATTTAGCTATGGTGTCAGTCATGGTCATGACACCTATACACATGAAACATGTCGACGTTTCTCTACGTATTATCGGTTTTGTAATTAGCGTGCATGTTCTCGGAATGTATGCATTTTCGCCAATTGTCGGGTCTCTCAGCGATCGCTTAGGACGAATACGTGTTATCCAAATTGGTTTAGTAATTCTCTTAGCTTCAACAATCATCGCTGGAACCGCTGCGGCCGATAATGCGGTTCAAATTGGCATTGGGCTATTTTTACTAGGTCTTGGTTGGTCTTGCACATTAATCGCAGGATCTGCGCTTCTATCCGAGTCAGTTTCAATTGAAATGCGCCCTGCATCGCAAGGGGCCAGCGATTTAGTAATGAACTTATCTGGCGCGGGTGGGGGCGCACTTGCTGGAATCATCATCGGAACTCTGAGTTATGGCTGGCTGTGCTTCTTCGCTGCGATCCCTGTAATTGTATTGGCCGTTAATTCTAGAAAGATGTCGAGAGTTTAATCAATGAGTAGTTTTTATGAACAAGTTGGTGGAGAAGGGTTCTTTTCTGATTTAGTCTCACAGTTTTACGCACGAGTTGCAACTGATCCTATTTTACGTCCAATGTATCCAGATTCAGACTTGAAAGCCGCGGCGCAACGTTTGCAATTATTTCTCGAACAGTATTGGGGCGGACCAACGACGTATCAAGAAAATCGTGGACACCCACGTCTACGTATGCGTCATGCGGGTTTTCATATAAATGCAGCTGCGCGCGATGCTTGGTTGAATGCAATGCAACAAGTAATCGATGGCATTGAAATGGATGCTGCTTTGCGAGCTCAATTGTGGGGTTATTTAGTGATGGCGGCGAATTCGATGGTTAATCAACCAGATTGAGATTGATTTCCAACTTTTAATATTTCTCCATTGCGTAGATACCAAAGTGTTCCTTCTTTATCTCGAACTGTTGTAACACGAAGACCAACTTTTTCTACTACTCCTTGGACATCCAATACATGAACATTATCGCCGACACCATACTGATCTTCAACTAACATAAAGATCCCAGATAATGTATCGCGCACTAATGTTTGTGCCCCAAGGCCGATTGCAACACCTAAAATTCCAGCTGATGCGATAAGTGGTCCCAAATTAAAACCAAATTCACCAAGTACCATTCCGATGGCTACTATCCATAAAACTGTTTTCAACGTCGCGGCCAAAACTCCACCAATTGTGCGAGCGCGCTCTTTTTGTCGTGCGACAATATTTCGAGGTCCCAAGACTAATTCGGCTGTTGACAGGCGTTTCATGGCACGGTGGATTGCTCGGCCACCAAAACTCTGGACCACGATGGCTGTAATAAGGATGATGAAGATTCGAAGGGGGGTGCCGCTGACCCATTCGAAGAAGTTTTGCGCTGAATCGCTCATAGGCATATGACTGTAGCCAAATATTTACCTAAATTCAGCAATGAAATACCCGTGCCGAGGCGTGTTGTAGTGCAAGATAAACCAATCGGCGCAGGCCATGCGCCAGATCGGGAGCGATTATGTCGCGCACACTAGTTCTAAATGCCACCTATGAACCGCTAGGTGTCATTACTGAACGCCGCGCCCTGATTCTTGTCCTGAATCACCGTGCCACGATGATTGAAGACTCCGGCAATGTAGTGCATTTTTCAGGTGGCCAACTGGAGCTACCATCTGTAATTCGCCTAAATAAATTTGTTCGTATCCCATATCGACATGCGGTGCCATTATCGCGCCGTGCAGTCTTTGCCCGAGATGGTGGTAGATGTGTTTACTGCACCGCACCGGCAACTTCTATCGACCATGTAATTCCCCGAAGTCGTGGTGGTGCTCACATTTGGGAGAACGTAGTTTCAGCATGTCATAAGTGCAATCATTTAAAGGCCGACAAACATCTGAAAGAGATTGGCTGGAGGCTTCGCCAAATACCACGAGAGCCCGTAGGGGCGGCATGGAGAATCCTTGGAACTGGTCGAAGCGATGATCGTTGGTTGCAGTATTTGCAGCCATTTGGCGTGGCTGCGGCAACTGCTTAAGTAAAATACACTCACCCCATGCAATTTTTAATGAGCACTGTCGAAGATGGCACCGTCGCTGGCCCAGGTCTGAGCGCAATAGAAACCGCCATCACTTTTTTTGTAATCCCAGTAGCGATGTTTTTTCTTATCGCTGGTCTTTCATGGGTTGCATCTCGACCACGAACATCCAAGACGCACTCATCGATTACAACAATTAATTAACAGAGCCCTGAACTTTTAAGGCACGCACTAATCCATCTCGCGCATCCACAACTAACTTGCGCAACACGGCCGGAGCCTCTTTTCCAGTTGAATCGAGCCATGTATCTGTATTATCAATAGTTGTTTGAGAGAGTACCCAGGTTGGATAAAGTCCAGAGACAATTTTTGCCGCGCCCTCGTATGATTTTGATTCCCAGACGGAGATGATTGAATCGAAGTAGCGATCAACATAGTTAGCCAACAAATCACGCTGAATCGGGCGCTGGAAACCGGCAATTAATGCCGTTCGAACTGAGTTCATAATCTCCTCATTTACAATTTTATTCCAGGCATAATCCTTTGCCTCAACAGTTGGAGCGGCCGATACCGCAGTTTCATAGAAACAGTTACCGCTCGTGGTGTTGTCTTGTGCTAATTCGGCATCTAGTTCGGCTTTAGTAAAGGCCGACCTTTCAGATAAAGCGATAATAAAGAACCAGCGAAGATCAGCATCTACAACAAGTCCTGGCGCTGAGCCATTGAGTAGTGCCCGAACCGATTCAATATCGCTTGAAGTGACTGCGTTTTGAGCAAATGCACGGGCAAATAAAAGTTGTAGATCGCTGCCAGGAACTGCGTTCTTTGTGAGTTTGTCCAATCCCTTTGCAATTTTTATACGCATCTCATTGCGCTGATCATCTGTGCAGTATGACTCGACCGATGTATACATCTGAGTCAATGTAATATTTACAACTGCATCATCATTTTCGCCAGGTAGTCCAGCAAAAGCGATATCCAAGAAATCACTCGTCGCAATTTCCCCATCACGATGCATGTCCCAGACCGCTGCCCAACATAGTGCGCGCGTCAAAGGTTCAGTGATCTTTCCAAGATGGGTTTTAAGGGTGGCTAAAGAGCGCGAATCAAAGCGTAGTTTTGCATAAGAAAGATCACGATCGTTTATGAGCAAGAGATCAGCAATCTTTTCTCCTGCGAAATCTGGAACAACCGTCAAATGACCAGCAACATCGAGTTCAATCGATCTGCGTAAATTCAAAGATTCATTGTCTATGTCATAAAGGGCAATTGCCAAGCGATGTGGGCGCAGTTCTGTGGAACCTGCTGGTATAGCAGGAGGAACCTGCTTAATTGCAACGGAGGCATATGTATCGCCATCAAATTTCAGTTCCGGGCTTAGCGTATTTATACCTGCCGTATGTAACCAAGTCGCTGCCCATGCATCCAATGATCTTCCACTTGTTGCTTCTAACTCATCGAAGAGATCTTTCAAGGTTGTGTTTGCCCATGCATGCTTAGCAAAGTATTTCTGCAGTCCTGAAATAAAGTTTTCACGTCCGACATGGAAAACCAACTGCTGCAAAACCGATGCACCTTTGGCGTACGTGATTCCATCAAAGTTAGAGTTTACAGCCTCGATATCGACCATATCGGTAATGATTGGGTGGGTGGAAGGTAGTTGATCTTGGCGATATGCCCAGTTCTTTCGTTCGCTATTGAAGCTGGCCCAGCCACCTTTAAAGCGCGTGCCTTCGGCCAAAGCAGAGTATGACATGAATTCGGCAAAGGATTCATTGAGCCATAAATCATCCCACCATGACATTGTGACGAGATCGCCAAACCACATGTGTGCCATTTCGTGCAAAATCACATTGGCGCGATACATATATGTTTTTTCGGGCACACGCGAGCGAAAAACTAGTAGAGCCTCAGCAAAAGTAACTGCTCCTGCGTTTTCCATTGCACCGGCATTGAAGTCAACGACAGCAATCTGATCATATTTGTCAAAAGGATAAGCAAGCCCAAATGTTTTTTCAAAGTATTCAAAACCTTGCTTAGTGAGCAGGAAAATATCCTCTGGATCCAAATACTGAGCCATTGATTTACGGCAGTAGATTCCAAGAGGAACCTCTTTTTGACCTTTATATACATCGTGGACATGTGAGTAAGGACCTGCAATGAGTGCGGCAAGATATGTTGGAATTCGCGGAGTCGTTGCAAATTTCCACAACTTCTTATCACCGATAACTTCTGTGGATTCAACTGGGTGATTTGAAATCGCTTCCCAATGCCCAGGTGTTGTAACGGTTAAGGCAAATGTGGCTTTCAATGAAGGCTGATCAAAGCAGGCAAACATGCGTCGGATATCGGCAGTCTCGCCCTGTGAGTAAAGATAAATCTCACCATCAGCTGGATCAACCGAACGCTGCAAACCTTCGCCGGATTTAGAGTAGATACCTTCGATTTCAATAACTAAGTGATTTTCGGTTTGCAAATTCTGCAAAAAAATTGATTCACCATCGAAGTCAGTTGTATCGACGATATTCCCATTCAGGCTGGCAGAAATTACACGTTGACCACAGGCATCGATAAAAGTGGAGTAACCAGGAGTATTGCATGAGAATCTGACGTCGGATTTTGAGTAGAAAGTATCTGCACCGGTAGTAACATCAAGAGTTACGTTATAACTTTCAACCCGCAAATACGATGCGCGCTCTGCCGCCTCGGTCCGAGAGATATTGACTCCTGGCATTTTTAGCTCCTTTTGTAGGTATCAAGCCAACCATGACACTCTTGCCCCATGGAACGCCCTTCAATTCGCAGTTACAGTATTCGAGGTACTCGAATTACAGAGGCTCAAAGGGCTGCAAAAAGTTTACTGCAAGAGATTCACGGAATACCAGTCGAGAATAAAATTTTGGATCTGCAAGCGATATTTCCAGAGGCTCAAAAAATTATCATGGAGATTGGCTTTGGAATGGGCGAAGCTACGGCAATCATGGCTGCAAATTCTCCACAAGACGCTTATTTAGCCGTAGACCTTCATCCTCCAGGAATTGGCAAACTCTTGACTCGAATTCAGGAGCAAGCGATCACTAATATAAAAGTCATTGAAGATGACGTACATATAATTCTGCCTTACATGATCGGCGATGAAAGCCTTGATGGCGTGCATCTCTATTTCCCAGATCCATGGCCAAAATCCAAACACCACAAGCGTCGAATAGTTACACCAGCTTTTCTGGAGCTCGTTTCATCTAAGCTAAAAATAGGCGGATACTTTCATTTAGCAACCGATTGGGTACCTTATGCCGAGTCGATGCAGATTGTTTTTAGTTCATCATCTCGATTTAGCGGGGGAGTAATCGATAAACCTGAGTGGCGCCCCGTAACTCGCTTTGAAGGACAAGGGATTGACAAAAATCACCGAGTTACAGACTTGATGTATCTTCGTACTTTGTAATTTTATTTATGCGTCGAATATGTCGTTCATCATTAGAAAATGGTGTCTCAATAAAAGCATCGATAATCCCTTTACATTCCGCTACTGAATGCATTCTCCCACCGATTCCAACCACATTTGCATTGTTATGCTCTTTAGCAAGCTGAGCAGTTTCAATACTCCATGCAAGGGCTGCGCGAACGCCTTTAACTTTATTAGCAGCTATTTGCTCACCGTTGCCTGAGCCACCTAAGACGATTCCGAGTGAACCTGAATCTGCCACCGTTGCAATCGCAGCTGGAATACAAAAATCGGGATAATCATCAACTGCATCAAATTCAAAAGGGCCATGATCTGTAACGCTATGACCTTTTGATTCAAGATATTCAACGAGCGCAGCTTTAAGTTCAAGTCCGGCATGGTCGCTGCCGATATGAATCCTCATACCTGCATCCTGCCATTAACCCGCACAAGAAAAAGAAAACCCGCCACGTGATTGAACACGTGGCGGGTTTTCACCCTTAGGAGGAGGTTACATTTTTCAGAGCTTTAAGGCCTCATTCCCATACCGCGACCGCCATTCATGTCACCATGTCCGCGACCGCCATCCATATCTCCATGTCCAAAACCGCCCATGCCAGTTCCGCCCATGCCAGTTCCGCCCATGCCAGTTCCGCCCATGCCAGTTCCGCCCATGCCAGAACCCATTGCGCCTCGAACTGAATCGATTGCAACGGTGATGCGGGCAGTAAGACCTGTCTTAAGATTTGTTGCTTGCGCTGCAGTCATTTTACCTGCAGTAACAGCGGCATCAATTGCTTTGGTCGCCTCTGCAACTAGTGCAGTAATCAACGCAGATTTCTTTGCACCTGCAATTGCGCCGAGTGTTTCACCGGCAGCAAGGCGTGACTTGATTGTCGCTGCATCAATGCCAATAGTTGTGGCGATTAGCGCCTCATGCGCTTCTCGACGTGCACTATTAACTGCAGAATTTGCATTACGATTCGCATCATGAGCAACTCGAGCAGCAGTTACTGCTGCAGTGATCGCATCTGACTGTGCTTGAGTAATTGTTCCCTTAGTTACAAGCCCTGCGAGAATGCTCTTAAATTCACTCTCTCGATTACCCATCATCTGTCCTGCCATTGGGTTAGCAAATGCATTAACCGTGGTCTTAGTAATAGTTGTACGAACTGAAGTTGACTTAGCTTGAGATGCAGTTGCAATCCCAACCGAGCCAATTGAAAGTGCGGCTGTTGTTAAAACAACTGCCGCAATCTTCTTGTTTGATGACATTTTAATGTCTACCTTTCTTCTATTGGAACCGCCAGTGACCCCTCGTCATCGACTACCCCTAATTAACTCCTTGATGCTGAAGATGTTAGTAATTCATGCTTAAAACTCTATGTGAATAATTCCTTGACGCGGGCTGTATCAATGGGGGACACCCGTCGCATACGCGGAATTTCTCGCTGGGAAACCCTTATTTCTGGGGAATGTCGCGAAGGTCACACTGAAAGACAGTTCATTCCCAGTATAGAGAAATGGAATTTCCCCATGAGCACTCGTAGTAAAACTATTGCAATTTCACTTGCGATCACTCTCTTCACAATGCAAGGTGCAGAATCTGCTGCTAAAACATCCGTCACTGTTAAAAAAGCTGGGCGCGCTACTTCACAAACACTCAACACAATCCTTAGCGGAAGTGGAATTCCTACAAAATCAATCGGGATAGATGGCGATCTCTATATCGATATAAAGAATGCAAATCTATACGGACCAAAAACAAAAGGTGCATGGAAAGTTGCAACATCTCTCAAAACTTCTGAATCTAAAAATAGAGTGGCACCAATTACAGGTTTAGCCGGAGCAACCGGAGCAGTAGGTGCAGTTGGTGCAAGGGGAGCAACTGGAGATCGTGGCTTAAGTGGAGCAACTGGAGATCGTGGCTCAACGGGCTCAACCGGTGCGACAGGTGCAACAGGAAATCCAGGAGCAAAAGGCGATACAGGACTAACCGGCGCTGCAGGACTAATTGGATCGGCTGGAACTACTGGTGCACAAGGTGCAAGTGGTGTAGCCGGAGGTAAGGGTGATGCTGGATTAAATGGAACGCCAGGTGCGACCGGTGCAAATGGAGTTGCCGGTCTTGCAGGTTCAAATGGCGTCTCTGGCATAGCAGGTGCAAATGGAACACCTGGTGCAAATGGTGCAGCAGGCGTCAAAGGAGATACAGGATTGACCGGTTCTGCAGGAATTTCAACTGCCAAATTCACTTCTATCGCGTTTACAGGAAATTTGGCGGGAATCGCTGGAAGTACTAAAGCCTCTGACTCTTTCGGAACTTTTGCAGCTGGAAAGAGTTACATTGTTCGATTGTTGATAAATACCTATGATGCCAATTCATCGGTATTCACTTATGGATTGGGCATGTCGCTATCTTCTTCCGGAGACAATCCGGTAATTAGTAGTTCGTATTCAGTGGCATACGGAAGCATCTACTCCGGTGGCAATAGATCGACAGTCTCGATAATCGCAGATGTGGTTTTAAATGGTGCATCGACTACGAGTTCATATTCACTTATTGTGACCTTAACTTCAGGTGCAAATGGAGCTGCAAGTATTGCCGCGAGCGGAATAAGTACTCAAATTCTTGTAGGGACAATCGGCTAGTGGTGCTGCTTCGATGGCTAATTAGCTTTAAGAAAAGTACTCATTAAAAAAATAGCTAGCCCAGAGCACCCTGAGCTAGCTATTTCTTAGTAGTTACTAGTCCTTTTTAACTCCTGACTTTCCTCCGATTTGCTGTCAGGGGATTTATTTTCTACTGATTTAACTTCAGATTCACTGCATTCAATTCCCCATGGGTTGAATAAATGTCATTCCACTGCTTCACTCATCATGTGAAATACCTCCGCGCATCGACTTCCACATTGGTTTTCATTCTATCTGTCGGATTCTTGATTGCCATAGCGCCGTCGGTTCAAGCCAAATCACTAGTCGGCTCGTCTTGCGCCAAAGTGAATCAGCAACGAGGCGATGGACCTGGCAGAACTGTGATCTGTAAGAAAGTTGGAGCTAAGAAGATTTGGCAGTTATTGGTGAAATCTAAGCCAACGCCACAGCACAGTAGCAGAACGCCGTTAAATACACCTTCACCATCTAAATCCCCTGATTCACAAACTAATACTCCTGCACCCATTAGTTCTCCGGAAAACTCATGTACTAAAACCCCTGAGTTTACTTATAACTTTATTGATCCAAAATATGTTCGCGTTGTCACTCCAATTGGAGAACAGACGGGATCCGGCGGAGTAATTGCAGTTCGATCATATGTGCACCCTGCGACAGAATTTGCAGGACAAGAGCTTCCCATCTTTGCGCCAATCGATATGACTCTAACTTCGGCAAGTTATTACAAACCTCCGGGTTCATCTGATACATATAAGCCGGAGTACTCGTTATATTTTGAAGCGAGTTGCGGAATCTCAGTAAAGTTTTTTCATATAAAGGGTGTCGTTGGAAAAGTCGCAGGTGTGGTTCCTTCTGAACCATCCAATAGCAGTGCCGGACAAGCTGTTAAAGCGACGCCAGTAAAAGCGGGCGAGCAGTTAGGTTGGTATAAACTCGGCGAAACAAGTGTTGCATTTGACTTCTGGGTTGATAATGCTGCTGTTACTAATAAATTTATTGTCCAATCACACTTCTCAAACAGCAACGCACTTCATAGCGTTTGTCCTTATGAGTTTTATTCTTCGGATAAAAAATCTATTTGGTTAGCAAAATTAGGCGCACCCGGCTCTAATCCAATTCCAGGCACAGGCTGCGGGAGTATTTCGCAAGGAGTTCCCGGCACTACCGACGGCATGTGGTTTATAAGCGAGAGCACTGAAAATGATCGTTTGGTATATGACGGTGCCTATCAATCTCAAATTATGTTCTCGCTTGATGCAAGTGGAATTGTTCGGATAGGCGGACTCAATGCATCTGGTGCACCTACCCAAATGATGGTCTCTTCAAATGCGAGCACATGGAAAAAGCCCTCAGACATCACTATTGGGGCAACTCATTGTTGGTCGAGTTCCCAACAATCGGTACGGGTAAATCTCATCAGCGAAAAAACTATGTCTGTCCTGGTGGGGACTGGAACATGCGATGGCCTGGGTGATCAGTCCTTAGGAAGAAAGTATTACCGCTAATGTGGAAGGCGGTTAGTTAAGAAAATGGACTCACCGCTTGAAAACTATGGAGCGGGTGACCGGGATCGAACCGGCATGGCCAGCTTGGAAGGCTGGGGCTCTACCATTGAGCTACACCCGCAGGGTGAGTAGAGGCTAAAGATACTGGGTCGGTAAGTGATGAGTGAAATCTCGTCTAGACTCCTGCATTGCGCCTCGGGGCGTAGCGTAGTGGCTAGCGCGCCTGCTTTGGGAGCAGGAGACCGGGAGTTCGAATCTCCCCGCCCCGACCAGTTCTTTTTACTTTTTAATAACTTATTTAGGAGTATCCGTGAAAAGCATCGTTGAGACACTTTCTCCAACTCGAGTACGTCTTGATATTGAGATTGAATTTAGCGAGATGAGCTCACATGTAGCAGATGCTTATAAGAAGATTGCCACACAGGTAAATATTCCGGGCTTTCGTAAAGGAAAAGTGCCAGCAGCGATGATCGACCAGCGCGTTGGTCGAGGAACAGTTTTGGATGAGGCGCTCAATGCCGCACTTCCAGATTTCTACGGCAAAGCGGCGCAGGAGCATTCAGTAGCAGTTATTGGTCGCCCAGTTGTCGATGTTAAAGAGTTTGTCGATAATGAAAAACTTGCATTTAGCGTTGAAGTTGATGTTCGCCCTGAAGTTACATTGCCGGATTTTTCAACAATCACCATTGAAGTCGATGACGTTGTCGTATCCGATGCAGATGTTGACGAGCAGATTGAATCACTGCGCACACGTTTTGGAACATTAACGACGGTAGAGCGTGCAATTGTTAAAGGCGACTTCGCAACCCTGGATATGGATGCATCAATTAATGGTGAATCTGTCGAGGGCGGACAGGCGAACGATATTTCATACGAAGTCGGTTCAGATCGCATGATTGAAGGCTTGGATGAGATTTTGATTGGAATGTCTGCGGGAGAGGTTAAGAAATTCGAATCTCAACTTGTTGGCCAAGCCGAAGGCGAAAAAGGAGAAGTTGAAGCGAGAGTCAAAGCGGTTAAAGAGCGCGAACTTCCACCGGTAGATGATGCATTTGCCAAACTTGCATCCGAATTCGATACCTTGGCCGAACTCAAGAGCGATTTTGTTGAGCGTCTTGGTCGGGTAAAGAAGATGGAACAAGGAGCTCAAGCCCGTGATCGCTTAGTTGAAAAACTTTTGGCCGACCTAGATATTCCCGTTCCAGATAATTTGGTTGAGCTTGAAGTTACCCAACACCTTGAAGGTGAAGGTCGTTTGGAGGATGCCGAACATCGCGCAGAGGTCGATGGCCAGGTCCGTTCATCACTTAAGTCGGATTTCTTACTCGATGCGATTGTGGCGACCGAAGATGTTCAAGTTACTGAAATCGAACTAACTGAGTATTTAGTCCGTACGTCACAGCGATATGGAATGGCTCCGCAGCAGTTTGCAGAAGAGTTGCAAAAAGCCGGGCAAATTTCACAGTTAGTCGCCGAGGTAACTCGTGCCAAAGCTTTGGCCTCAGTTTTGGGCCGAATCACCGTAAAAGATGCATCGGGCAATGTGATCGATCTTGAGGCACTTCGCCCAAAGACCGAACTCGCTGATGTGGTGGACGAGGCTTAATTCTCGAATTGCTTCTAACAGATGGGCTTTAGCCCTAAGCGAACATAAGGCGTATCACGCTCCTTTTTCATCAATGTGGGAAGCATTTAGTGCGCAACATTGTTAGCCTCACTACAGGTATTAAACATGCAACCGGAAGGAAGACCCGTGGATTTTCTTAGCCCACAAGTTGGACAGATACAAGCTCGCTCGTCAAACATCGGCATGATTGGCTTAGATGATCAGGTCTATAACCGCCTGCTTCGCGAGCGCATTATTTTCCTAGCCGGTGAAGTTCGAGATGATATGGCCAATGCAATTTGCGCGCAGATTCTGCTTCTAGCTGCCGAAGATTCAAATAAAGATATTTATTTGTACGTCAACTCACCTGGTGGATCGGTTACTGCCGGTATGGCCATTTACGACACAATGCAATACGTTACAAACGATATTGCAACAGTTGGAATGGGAATCGCAGCATCGATGGGTCAGTTCCTGCTTACTGCTGGTGCACCTGGAAAGCGATTTGCAACAGCTAATGCTCGCATCTTGATGCACCAACCACTTGGCGGCATCGGTGGAACGGCTACAGATATTCGAATTCAAGCCGAGCAGATGGCGATTACCAAGCGAACAATGGCTGAAATTAATGCAAAGCACACAGGCCAAACTCTCGAAAAGATTCTTATCGATTCTGATCGTGACAACTGGTTTAACGCCGAAGATGCGAAGGCATACGGCTTCATCGATCACATTGCAACATCTGATGGTCAAGTATTCGGAGGAAAAGCGTAATGAAAAATATTCAGGAAATCAGCGCACGTTACGTACTTCCAACAATTGAAGAGAAGACCGCTTATGGATTCAAGCGTCTTGATCCATACACAAAACTATTCGAAGAGCGCATTATTTTTATGGGCCAACCAATTGATGACACAGTTGCCAACGATGTAATGGCGCAGTTGTTAACTCTAGAATCCATGGATCCAGATCGCGACATCATGATTTATATCAACTCACCCGGTGGATCTTTTACCGCCTTGACTGCAATTTATGACACGATGCAGTTTGTTCGCCCTGATATCAGCACTATCTGCCTTGGACAGGCGGCATCGGCGGCGGCAGTAATCCTTGCAGGAGGTGCAAAGGGAAAGCGTTATGCACTCGAGCACTCACGTATCTTGATTCACCAACCTTCATCTGAGGGTGGTGGACAGGCATCTGATGTTGAGATTCAGGCTAAAGAGATTGCACGAATCGCGCGTTTACAGGAAGAGCTTCTCGCGCGCCACGTTGTTAAATCTGCAGCTGAGATTGAAAAAGATATTGAGCGCGACAAGATTTTAACTGCCGTCGAGGCAGTGGAATACGGAATTATTGATCAAGTATTGGCATCTCGTAAGGCTAAGCCTGTCCAGTAATCTGCAGGTATGAAGCTATTTGAGGCGGGCTCCCTTTGGTCATACAAGGGGTACCGTTTCTTTTGGATATCAACGACAATCTTTGTTCTTGGCGCATCGGCCTTTCCGATTGCGCTCGCCGTTACAGTTTTAGATGCAGGCGGGACGGCTACATCACTTGGTTTAATTCTCGGGGCGCGCGTTTTATCGGGAGTTCTGTTTGCACCCTTTGCCGGTGTTTGGTCGGATCGATTGCCACGCAAACAGGTAATGATTGTGGCTGATTTATCACGAGCGGGAATTGTCTTTTCAATGGTTTTTGTTTCAGCTCCGCAACTTCCGCATTTCCTCTTAGGTTTGGCTGTTTTTTTAATGGGAGTTGGAGATGCTTTCGGCGCGGCATCAGCAGGTGCCATCATGCCCTCACTGTTGCCCGATGAGAAATTGCCTGCAGGAAATGTTGCGCGTGGCATAGTTGTTAAATCCGCTTCGATTATTGGACCTGGCATAGGCGGAGTCTCAGTATTTTTAATTGGTGGTCGACTCACATTCCTCATTACTGCCATTGCATTTGCCGTAGGGACTATTTTCTTGGCGAAGATTAAAGAGGATATGAACACCGATAGAAAGCCACAAGAACCCTTTATGGTTGAAATGCGTG
This sequence comes from Candidatus Planktophila sp., assembly GCA_030681675.1. Classification (NCBI taxonomy): domain Bacteria; kingdom Bacillati; phylum Actinomycetota; class Actinomycetes; order Candidatus Nanopelagicales; family Candidatus Nanopelagicaceae; genus Candidatus Planktophila; species Candidatus Planktophila sp. The sequence continues at coordinate 71,065 of JAUXRP010000003.1, read as the reverse complement.
AAGGTTTGCGCACTGTTATTGAAATACCATGGATTGGCGCGATGATTGCCATGGCATCTTTCCAACTCATGGTCGTACTGGCCGCTGAGGTCGTTTTGCTGCCAGTAATTACTCGCCGAGAGTTTGGCACAAATACGGCCTTCGCGCTTTCGGCGGCCGCGTTTTCTGTAGGTGGAATCATCTCAGCAATCGCCTGTGTGAAGTTAAAGATTAAGCACCAAGGACAGTTTTCAGTTCTCGTGTGGATGCTACTGATAATCGCCCCGCTCTCACTTGCATTCCCAATCTCTCAAACATTTGTTGTTATTTCATATCTGCTCGCCGGCTTTTCCGTGGGTCCATGGGAGGCATTTTGGGCATCTGCAATCCAACGTGAAGTTCCTCGGGAGTTACAGGGACGAGTCTTTTCTCTAGATCACATGGGCTCGGTTGGCTTAATGCCGCTAGGAATGGCACTTGTTGGTCCAGCAGTCAACCTCTTTGGCGAAAAGGAGTTATTAATTGGAGCTTCAATTTTTCATGTCATTGTAGGTTTTTTGGTTCTGACAGTCCCTGGAGTTAAAGATATGAAAATGCCAGAAAAGCAACGTTGATTATTCTTACGGCGAACACAGACAGGCTTAAATACCAAGGCGGAAAATCGCTTAAGAATCTAAACTTTGGCCATGACAAGAATCGGTGAAACTAGCGATCTGCTCAAATGCTCCTTCTGTGGGAAAACTCAGAAGCAGGTTAAAAAACTTATTGCCGGTCCTGGCGTCTATATCTGTGATGAGTGCATTGAACTCTGTAATGAAATTATTGTTGAAGAGCTCTCCGATGCTACATCTCTTGGCTTAGCAGAACTCCCGAAACCACAAGAGATTTTTGAATTTCTCGATCAATATGTCATTGGTCAGGATCGCGCCAAGAAATCGCTTTCGGTCGCCGTATATAACCATTACAAACGTGTGCAGGGTGGGCATCGTGATGATTCAATTGAATTAGCAAAATCCAATATTTTACTTTTAGGTCCAACCGGCTGCGGAAAGACTTTAATGGCACAGACTCTTGCGCGCATGCTCAATGTGCCTTTTGCAATAGCAGATGCGACTGCATTGACCGAGGCAGGATATGTTGGCGAAGATGTTGAGAATATTTTGCTTAAACTTCTGCAGGCCGCAGATTACGATGTCAAAAAAGCTGAAACAGGAATTATTTACATCGATGAGATCGATAAAGTTGCTAGAAAATCAGAGAACCCCTCTATTACCCGAGATGTTTCAGGCGAAGGTGTTCAGCAGGCTTTACTAAAAATACTAGAAGGAACAATCGCTTCGGTTCCGCCACAAGGTGGACGTAAGCATCCTCATCAGGAGTTTATTCAGATTGACACTACGAACGTTCTCTTTATCGTTGGCGGGGCTTTCTCTGGACTTGAGAAGATTATCGAATCACGAAGCGGTAAGGCAGGCGTTGGATTTAATGCAACCTTGCAGGATGCTAAGCAGAAGAACCGCAGGGATATTTTCGCCGATGTTATGCCTGAGGACTTATTGAAATTTGGCATGATCCCTGAGTTCATTGGTCGGCTTCCAGTTTTAACTAGTGTTGAAAATTTAGACAAGAGCGCCCTGATGAGGATTCTTACTGAACCTAAAAACGCCCTTGTCAAGCAGTATCAGCGCCTCTTTGATTTAGATAACGTCGAACTTGAATTTTCAATGGAAGCTCTCGATTCAATTGCAGACCTAGCCCTCATCCGCGGAACAGGTGCCCGTGGTTTGCGCGCGATTATGGAATCTGTGCTGCTTTCAGTGATGTATGACGTTCCTAGCCGAAGCGATATCGCAAAGGTCTTAGTAACCAAAGATTGCATTGAATCCGGTGCACAACCAGAGTTCATTAAGCATTCAGGCGATATTCCAAAGCGTTCACGAGGGCAAAAGGGTCAAGAGGAGAAGAGCGCATAATCTAGACTGCTCCTTATGTCCGACGAGCTAACTTCCAACTTTTCACCCGCCGATATTGAGGCGCAACTCTATGAAAAGTGGGTCGCCGCTGGATACTTCAGAGCCAATCCGCACTCTACAAAGCCACCCTTCACCATCGTTATTCCACCTCCAAATGTCACGGGCTCGTTGCATATCGGACATGCCTTAGACCACACGTTGCAAGACACCCTCACACGCATGAAACGCATGAAGGGCTTTGAGACATTGTGGCTACCTGGAATGGATCACGCCGGTATTGCAACACAAAACGTGGTTGAAAAGCAGTTAGCGACACAAGGTCTCACACGTCATGACGTAGGCCGAGATGGGTTTATAAAGAAAGTTTGGGAGTGGAAATCCGAATCGGGGGGAGTGATTTTAGATCAGATGCGTCGCTTAGGCGATAGTGTCGACTGGTCACGTGAAGCTTTCACAATGGATGCTGGACTATCCACCGCAGTGCTAACAATTTTTAAGAAACTCTATGACCAAGGCCTTATATATCGCGCAGAAAGAATCATTAATTGGTGTCCACGCTGTTTAACTGCTCTCTCAGATATTGAAGTTGACCATCAGGACGATGCGGGCGAGTTTGTTCAAGTTCGTTACGGAGAAGGCGACATTCACATCACTGTGGCAACTACTCGTGCCGAAACGATGCTTGGCGACGGTGCAGTCGCAGTTCATCCAGACGATGAACGTTATAAGCACTTAGTTGGGAAGCTTGTTTTGCTTCCACTTGCAAATCGATACATTCCAATTATTGCCGATGAGTTAGTTGAAATGGATTTTGGAACTGGTGCGGTCAAAGTAACTGCAGCCCATGATCCAAACGACTTTGAAATGGCGGTACGTCATAACGTTCCATTCGTTGTCATTATGAATGAGCACGGTGTAATGGATGGATCAGGAACGGTATTTGATGGCATGGATCGCTTTGATGCACGCAAAGCCGTAGTTGAAGCTCTTCGCGCAGAAGGTCGCATCATGGAAGAAAAACGTCCGTACATTCACGCAGTAGGTCACTGCTCTCGATGCGACACCACAGTTGAGCCACGATTATCAAAACAATGGTTTGTAAAAGTTGCACCACTTGCAAAGGCGGCAGGGGATGCAGTCCGAGATGGTCGCGTAAAAATTGAACCAGACGAGTTAGCGCCCCGTTATTTTGATTGGATCGATAACATGCATGACTGGTGTATTTCACGCCAGTTGTGGTGGGGACATCGAATTCCAGTGTGGTATGGACCGCTTGGTGAAGTAGTTGTAGTTGGACCTGGCGAACAGGCTCCATCTGGTTACACACAAGATCCAGATGTATTAGATACTTGGTTCTCATCGGCGCTCTGGCCATTTTCAACGCTTGGATGGCCCGCCCAAAGCGATGATTTAAAGAAGTTTTATCCAACTTCCGTCCTAATAACCGGCTATGACATTTTGTTCTTCTGGGTGGCTCGTATGATGATGTTTGGACTTTTTGCAATGGATGGCGTGCAGCCATTTCATACTATCGCTCTTCACGGTTTAGTACGCGATCAATTCGGTAAGAAAATGTCGAAATCAAAGGGAAACACCGTTGACCCACTTGAGTTTATGGATAAGTACGGCGCCGATGCACTGCGCTTTACTCTGGCGCGCGGTGCAAACCCAGGTAAAGATCAAGCCATTGCTGAAGAGTGGATCGCAGGCTCTCGTAACTTTGCGACCAAACTATGGAATGCAACACGCTTTGCAATGCTAAATGGTGCCACCGTTAAAGGTGACCTACCTGATATTTCAACTCTTAATGAAATTGATAAGTGGATTCTAAACCGTTTATCTGAAACGATTTCAGAAGTTGATGTTCTCCTCGAGCGGTACGAATTTGCGCGTGCATGTGAACTGATGTATCACTTTGCTTGGGATGATGTTTGTGATTGGTACCTAGAGCTTTCAAAAGAGAGCCTCTCATCTGGAAAGGCCGAAGGAACTAAGCGGGTACTTGGTTTTGTTCTCGATCAACTATTTCGCCTAATGCATCCAATCATGCCGTTTATAACGGAAACAATGTGGACCGCATTAACTGGTGGAGAATCCCTAGTAATCGCGCAGTGGCCACTAGCTCAGGCAGACCACATAGATAAAAAGGCTGAAAAGTTAGTTCGCGAAATACAAGAGATTATTACTGATGTGCGTAGATTCCGTAATGACCAAGGAATTAAAACTTCACAGAAGATTCCGGCCCGCTTTGTTGCTCCAGCTCACTTAAATGAGTACTTAGGTGCGATGGCTTTTGTTTTACGGCTGGATTTAGGCGAAATCACACCAACTGCACATTGTGAAATCGGAAATGTGACGGTTGAGTTTGATTTAACTAACTCAATCGATGTTGGCGCAGAGCGAGCTCGACTTGAAAAAGATTTAGCTAGCGCACAAAAAGATAAGCAAACCGCAGAGGTAAAGTTAAATAACCAAGGCTTTATGGCTAATGCCCCTGAGAACGTTGTTGTCGAGATTCGAGAGAGATTAGAGAAGACATCGGCAGATATCGAACGCATCTCTGCACAATTGTTAAAGTTACTCCAGGCATGATTATCTCGCCAGAAGATCAAGAACGAATAGATGCGATAGAGCAGGCGCTTCTAGCGCGTTGGCCTGAAATAAGAATTGCCCCTACGACTGTGCGAATTGCCGCTCTTGTAGATATTCTCGGCTCACCGCAGTTGACCTATCCAACCATTCACGTGGGAGGGACGAACGGTAAAACCACCACAACACGGATGATTGACGCGCTTTTGTTTGCACATGGCCTTCGAACAGGGTGTTTTACGAGTCCGCATCTAGAGACTTATCTAGAACGTATTGCAATTAATGGTCAGCCAATTGACCCAAAAGCATTGATTTTTGCTTATAACGACATTGCAGCATATTTAGATTTGATTGATTCGAAATTTCCAGATCCAATATCCTTCTTTGAAGCCATTACTGCACTCGGCTTTGTCGCATTTGCCGAGCATCCCGTTGATGTGGCCGTAATTGAAGTTGGCATGGGTGGAGAATGGGATGCAACAAATGTCATTGATGCCGACGTTTCAGTAATCATGCCAATTGGCTTTGATCATATGGAGTATTTGGGCCACACTCTTCACGAGATTGCCAGTACGAAAGCTGGAATTATTAAAGAGGGTGGCTTTATTGTTCTGGCTCAGCAAGAGCCCGAAGCGGCAAAAGAGTTAATTCGAAAAGCCGCTGAAGTTGGTGCCGATGTAGTTCGCGAAGGTATCGAATACTCACTTGCATCTCGTGCTGTAGCAGTAGGTGGTCAATTAATTACAATCAAAGGAATGCACGAGGTCTATGAAGATATTTTTCTTCCGCTACATGGCAAGCACCAGGCCGCCAATGCCGCAAGTGCCCTAGTTGCAGTGGAAGCGTTCTTTGGTGAACAGCCTTTAGATATTGAGGCCGTCCGCAGCGGTTTTGCTGCAGTCACATCACCGGGACGTTGTGAAGTTGTTCATCGCGAGCCGACAATTATTCTGGACGCGGCACACAATCCGCATGGTGCAAAGGCACTTGCAGAGACATTGGCGAACGAGTTTAACTTTGATGAGATTGTGGCAGTTGTAGGAGTATTTGGTGATAAAGATGCCGCTGGAATTTTGCAAGAGTTAGAATCCGTTGTTGATCATGTAATAGTTACTCAAAGCTCATCAGATCGTGCAATGCCATCGGGGGAACTTGAAAAAATCGCTTCACAAGTCTTTGGAGCCGATCGAGTTTTTGAAGTGGGTGAACTTCATGCAGCCCTTGATCGCGCAGTCAGTGATGCTCTCCGTCCGCTCAGTGAGGACACGATTGGAATCATTGTGACGGGATCTGTAGTTACCGTTGGCCAAGCTCGCAGTTACATTCGTAAGAGGTTCTCTCAGTGAGAGTTTTAGGTGCATCGGTACTGGTAATGGAGTCATTGGCACTTGGTTTTGCAATCTTGCTAGCAACTAAGGATCAATCTGCCTCGACAATCATCTACGGCTCCATAATCTCATTTCTGCTATTTATGACAGCGGGGTTTCTCAAGCACCGCTCAGCTTTCTATCTTGCCTCAATACTTCAGATTTTCATGATCTCCTTTGGCTTCTTCGTGCCATCCTTTATTGTCATAGGGATGATTTTTGCGGGCTTATGGGTCGCTGCCATCATTGTTGGGCGAAAGGGCGAGGCTGCTCGCGCAGCCCTCATGGCACAGGCCCAGGAAAAGGGCCAATAGAATAGGCAGGTGAGCATTGAGAAAACGCTGGTCCTAGTAAAGCCAGATGGGGTCCATAGAGGCTTAGTAGGCGAAGTCATTTCCCGTATCGAAGCCAAGGGATATTCCATTGATGCATTGAGAATGTTACACGCCGATCGGGAGTTGCTAGAGCAACACTACGCAGAACATGTTGGTAAGGTTTTTTATGAGCCGCTCGTTGAGTTCATGATGTCAGGTCCGATTGTTGCCATCGTTGCATCTGGTAATCGCGTTATCGAGGGATTTCGTGCTCTAGCTGGTCTGACCGATCCAACAGTTGCCGCACCTGGCACGATTCGTGGGGACTTAGCTCGAGATCAAGGAACTAAAGTAGTTCAAAATATTGTGCATGGCTCCGATTCAACAGAATCTGCCGCGCGCGAGATTAAAATTTTCTTCCCTAATTAATCAAGGAGTATAAGCATGGCGTCACAAAACAGAATGTCGTTTATTGGCCGGGATATGGCCGTTGACCTCGGCACTGCGAATACTCTCGTATACGTGCGAGGGCGTGGAATTGTTTTGAACGAGCCATCAGTAGTTGCAGTCAATCAAGATACTGGCGGAATTTTAGCCGTTGGTAAAGAGGCAAAAGATATGATTGGCCGTACTCCAGGAAATATCGTTGCAATTCGTCCACTCAAAGATGGCGTTATCGCGGACTTTGAAACTACCGAACGTATGTTGCGTTACTTCATCCAAAAGGTTCACCGCCGTCGCTATTTAGCAAAGCCTCGCATTGTTGTCTGTGTACCCTCAGGAATTACTGGCGTAGAACAACGCGCAGTTAAAGATGCGGCCTATGCAGCAGGTGCACGTAAAGTTTATATTATTGAAGAGCCAATGGCGGCCGCAATTGGAGCAGGTCTTCCCATTCATGAACCGACTGGAAATATGGTCGTTGATATCGGTGGTGGCACAACTGAAGTTGCAGTTATTTCTCTTGGCGGAATTGTCTGTTCGCTCTCAATTCGCGTCGGTGGTGACGAACTTGATCAATCTATTATTAACTGGGTTAAGCGTGAATTTTCGCTACTTTTGGGTGAGCGCACAGCAGAAGAGATCAAGATGGCTATCGGTTCGGCGTATCCTCTAGCCGGTGAAAATGATGCTGAAATTCGTGGACGTGACTTAGCCACGGGACTTCCAAAGACAATCGTCGTATCAGCGGCAGAGATTCGCAAAGCTATCGAAGAGCCGGTCAATGCCATAGTAAATGCGGTCAAGAGCACGCTGGATAAGACGCCACCGGAGTTAGCCTCAGATCTTATGGATCGTGGAATTGTTTTGACCGGCGGCGGTGCATTGCTGAAAGGCCTTGATGAACGTCTCCGTAAAGAAACGGGAATGCCGATTCATGTTGCAGAGCGCCCCCTCGATGCCGTTGTAGAAGGATCTGGAAAGTGCATCGAAGAGTTTGAAGCTTTAGAAAAAGTTTTAATTTCCGAACCTCGCCGATAGGAACTCTAAAGCAATGCGCAGAGATGGTGGAGGGCGAAACCGTCTGCTCTTAATTATTCTCATCGTTACCGCTCTATTTATGATCACCCTTGATTTACGAGGTGTCGGATTGCTTGAAAATGCACGGTCGGGGACTCAGAGCGTACTTTCTCCATTTCAGCGTGCTGGAAATGTAGTACTTACTCCTTTCAAAAACTTTTTTTCAGATCTAACTCACTTAGGTCGTACTCGAACTCAAATTGAGAAATTACGTTCCGAAAATGCCAAGTTAAGAGCCCAATTAATAACTCGTAAGAGTGCAGATGCGGCATTGAATCAATTAAAAACTATTTTGGATTTGGCGGGCACAGCTGGCTATAAAATTGTGAACGCTCGAGTAATTAGTCAGGGATCTAGTCAATCTTTTTCACAAACAATTACAATAGATGCTGGAACAAAAGCAGGTGTTAGAAAGAACATGACCGTGTTATCAGAGGCTGGGTTAGCAGGAGTTGTTAAAGAGGTTTATTCCAATTCAGCCTTGGTCTCATTAGCAACTGATCCATCATTTAAAATTGGAATCCGGATTGCAGGAACCCAGCAGATAGGCATTCTTTCTGGTCAAGGAACTCGTTCGGCAAGCCTTCAATTAATCGACAATTTAACTAATGTAAAAGTGGGAGATATATTGCTCTCGCGGGGAAGCCTTGCAAATCGACCATTTGTTCCTGGAGTACCCGTTGGATATGTAACTGCCGTTGATAACTCGGCCGGTTCCATTGCGCAGAGCGCAACAGTGCACCTATATACAAATTTTTCTACTCTTGGCGTAGTCGCAGTAGTTCTCGGTGCGCCACTGATGAATCCAGGCGATGCCCTTGTTCCTGTAAAACCTGAGCCAACACCAATTCCTACGGTAACCATTTTCGTCACGCCTTCGCCGATTCCAACGGAGTAATTAGTTATGACCGCGCGCCAGATTTACATTGCATTGCCGATATTTCTCACGATGTATGTCTTTCAGGAGGCAGTAGTTAATCAATTTCGTTTACCTGGTGGTGGCTTCTCGCTCTTCCTCATCTTCACATTGGTTTGGGCGATACTGAGTACACCCGAAGTGGCTGCCCTCGCAGGCTTTCTCGGAGGGTTCTTAATGGACTTTTCTCAGAGTTCGAGTGGTCCAATTGGGCAGTGGACGTTATTAATGATTGCCGCTTGTTATGGCGTTGCATATTTTGGATCTGGAAATGATGGCCTATCGGGAAGTCCGTTGGGCTTTACCTTTTTTACCACCACTGCAGTTCTCTTAGTTGAATGTGCCTATGTGTTTACTGCCCTCTTATTTGGCCTTCAATTTGGAAACTTCGGTCAAATCGCGATTACTATTTTTGGTATTTCAACATGGTCGCTTGTCATAACGCCAATAGTTTTGCCAATTTTTTCCCGTTTACATGCAGTTACCTTTGATACGCGGTCAAAGATATGAACCAGCGCTCGAGACTGAACCTACTTGTCTTTCAAATTTTAGTAATTTCACTCATGGTCGCCTTATTTGGTCGACTTTTCTACCTCCAAGTAGCGGCCGGACCTAAGTATCGCGAAGCAGCTTTAAGTATTCAAAGTCGAGATGTTATATATCCTGCAACACGTGGATTAATCGTTGACTCATCTGGTGTACCTCTGGCTTTAAACAAAGTAGGACTAGCAATAACAATAGATCGAATCGCCATTGATCTGCAGCAAGATAAAGGCGTAAGCGTTATGAAACGCTTAAGCAAACTCTTAAAACTCAAATATAGAGATATTTATCGCAACACTCGTCTGTGTGGGGAGTTGCCAACTGGTCAAAGGGCCGGGTGTTGGACGGGTTCACGCTACCAACCGATTCCGATTACAAAAGAGGCTGATACAGAAACTGCACTTCAGATCGTTGAACGCTCCGATCAATTTCCTGGTGTAAATGCCGAACCAATAGCGATTCGAAATTATCCAGGAATTGCTGGGCTCAATGCCGCGCATGTTCTAGGTTACGTTGGTCCATTAACCGATAGCGATCTTGCTAAAGGAAATGGAAAACAGTATTTTCGAAGCGAGTCAATTGGCAAGTCAGGTTTAGAGTTTTCATATGATTCTTATCTGCGAGGAACCCCAGGCATAAAAACGCTAATTGTTGATCGAAAAGAGGCAATTACTGCGCAAGGCCAAAACACTGAATCTATTCCGGGCAATCACTTAGTAACTTCACTGGATGCGCGGTTACAAGCGGCTGTAGAGGTTGCACTAGCTGATGCAGTATTGCGAGGCCGGGCAAATGGATATACATCTGATTCCGGTGCAGCCGTCGTGATGGATGTCCGTAATGGTCAAGTTTTAGCCATGGCTTCATATCCAACATATGATCCGAACGCCTTCGAAAAAGGATTAACGGTTCAACAAGCATCAGATCTTTATAGTGAGAGTAAAGGCGTTCCGGCACTCTCGCGCGCGATGCAAGGGCTATTTGCTCCAGCATCTACATTTAAATCTGTTTCAGTCGTTGCCGCGGCATCTGCGGGTTATAACCTCAACGCATCTTATAACTGTCCGTCAGAAGTTCAAGTTGGAGATAGAGCTTTTCAAAACTTTGAAAGTAGATCGCAGGGAGTAATGAGTTTAAAGAAAGCCATTGCCGACTCATGTGACACCATTTGGTATCGAATAGCCTTTGATGAGTGGTTACGAGATGGTGGCCTTCGCCCAAAGTCCAACCCGAATGATTATTTCTTTAAGGCCGCTCAAAGTTTTAAAATCACTCAAAGGGTTGGTATTGATTTACCTTCTGAATCAACGTCACGTCTGGCCGATAGAGCATATAAAAAGAGTTGGTATCAACAGAACAAAGATTTTTACTGTAACTATACGGATCGAGCAACTAAAGCGCAGCAGACGCCATTCTTAGTTTTACTGGCTAAAGAAAACTGCGTGGATGGTGACAAGATTCGTGCAGGAGATGCCGTGAACTTTTCCATTGGTCAAGGTGACACTGTTGTTACTCCACTGAAGTTGACTCAGATGTATGCAGCTATCGGTAATGGTGGAACTATCTGGCAGATGATGATTGGAAAGGCTATTGTTAAAACCGATGGGACAGTTATTAAAACTATGTCACCTCAAAAGCTAGGTAAATTGACTGCCTCTAAATCGACTTTAAAGTTTTTACACGGCGCTTTGCGCGAAGTAGTTATCTCCGGAACCGGCGCGGGAGCTTTCTCAGGATTCCCAATATCAGTCAGTGGAAAGACTGGAACGGCAGAAGTATTTGGTCGCAACCTCGACGGCTCGCTCAAAGACAACACATCGTGGTTTGCCTCATATGCACCAACTGAAAAACCACGATTTGCAGTAGTGATGATGGTTAGCCAAGGTGGATTTGGTGCTTCAACATCAGGTGTTGGGGTTCGCAAGATTTACGAAGCGCTCTTTGGAGTCAGAGGAAACGAAGTAATTCCGGGTGCAGCGCTCTTTGTAGATGGAAAACCACCCGTAAAGCTTCCTAAGATTTCTCCAGCAACTAAGCCTAAGGTAACTCCATGAGTCAGATATCTGCACGCCAACGCTTATATCGCCGTAGTCGATCATCAATATTTCATGGGTTTGATCCAGTACTAACTGCTGCAGTTGCTTTACTTCTTGTGATGGGTACTTTATTGGTCTATGCAGCAACACGTGATTGGTATGCGCGCAATGGTTTAGATCCACAGTATTACTTAAAACGTCATGTCATTAATATTGCAATAGGAGTTTTATTGGCCTATGGCACAACGGTTATTGATTATCGATTACTGCGGGCGTATACACCTATTTTTTGGGGTTTGAGCGTACTTGGTTTAGTCATGGTCTTGATTCCCGCGCTTGGAAGTACTGTAAATGGTGCACGTGCATGGATTGCCTTACCAGGTGGTTTTCAAATTCAACCGGCAGAGCTGGCAAAGATTGCAATTATTATTGGAATGTCAATGTTGCTTTCGGAGCGAAGCCACAATAGTAATGAACCATCTTCGCAAGATGTAATACAGGCGCTAGTAATTGCAGGGCTACCAGTCCTGTTGATTATTATTCAGCCCGATATGGGCACTGTTTTTATTATTAGTGCATCTGTCGTAACAATTATTGCCGTCTCTGGCGCACCATCGCGTTGGGTCGCCGGTTTACTCATTGTTGCAGTTCTAGGAGCAGTGGTGGCGACAAAAACCGGTGTGATTAGCGAGTATCAACTTAATCGTTTGCAAACATTCGTAGACCCGAACGCAGATACGCAAGGCTCAGGTTATCAACTGCGACAAGCTCGAATCGCCGTTGGCTCTGGTGGCTTACTCGGAACTGGCCTGTTCAATGGCCCTCAAACAAATGGGCGTTTTGTGCCTGAACAGCAAACTGACTTTATCTTTACCGTTGCCGGTGAGGAGCTTGGATTCATAGGAAGCGGTTTTATTCTCCTTTTATACCTGCTGGTGCTCATGCGCGCCTTTTCCATTGCTCGGCGCACAACCGATCCCTTTGGGCGTTTAATGACCACGGGGGTAATCGCATGGTTTGCCTTCCAACTCTTTGAAAATATTGGGATGACGCTTGGACTCATGCCAATGACTGGTGTACCCCTTCCATTCATCTCCTATGGAGGATCATCAATGTTCGCCACGTTAATCGGCTTTGGGCTCCTTCAGAACGTTCACGCGCGCTCAAAGGGCTAAATCTGGCGTTAAAGTAGGTAAATTAGCTCTCCTCTGCCATACTTAGCCAACAGTTCAGCGCGGCTCGCGAATCCTTCGCGGCAAAAGCCCAGCGCGGACAGGTCAGAAAAAACCTAAACGGGATTTTTTTCACAGTAGAGCGTTTTTAGTAAACGCATAGAGGATTTGGTGCCATGGCGATTGAGCCTAAAACACCGCGCAAGCGTGCGGTTAAGAAAGCAAAAGCAAGTGAATTCGTTACACATGAGGTCGATAAAGGCGATCTCGGTGAGATAGCGGCCATTGAAGTTAAAAAGCCAGTTCGCAAAAAGGCGACTGCCGTGCCTGTTCCAATTTTTCAAGCCGCCCCTGATGAACCCATTGCTAAGGCGCCGCGTAAGAAGGCTCCTTTAGAGCCAATCGTCGAAGCGGTCAAGCCTGAGGTTGGCTCAAGTACCGGACCAGATGATGCAGAAGATCGCGCAAACCGAAATCGCCGCCGCCGCAGAGGTGGTCGGGGACGTCGCAAACCAGGTGTCGAAGGCGCCACAAATGACGAGGAGAGCGAAGAGACAAGTGAGAGTTCTGCTGAAGCTTCAACACACCGTCGTCGTCGACGTCGGGTAGCCGGTATTGACGGAGTAACTCCTGGAGAGACCGTAGAAGACGATGGCGTTGTAACTATTGTTAAAGTCCGTGAGGTTCGCGAGCGCCCAGTACGTCAGGCTCGCACTGAACGAGCCGAGCGTCCTGAGCGCCGCAGCTCCCGAACCGCACGTCCCGATCGCGTAGAGCGCGCAGGGCGAAGTGAATACCGCGAGCCATATCGCAAACGCGGAACGATTATTACCGATGGAGAGTTTTTAGCACGTCGCGAAAATGTTGATCGCGAGATGCTTGTTCGACAGATCGCTGATCGCACCCAGATCGCCGTCATCGAAGATGGTGTCATGGTTGAGCATTATGTGAACCGCAATAGCAACGTTTCATACGTTGGAAATGTTTACTTAGGCCGCGTACAAAATGTTCTGCCATCTATGGAGGCCGCTTTCGTTGATATTGGCAAAGGTCGAAATGCAGTTTTATATGCCGGTGAGGTTAACTGGGATGCTGCAGGAATTTCAGAGTCTCAGCCACGTAAAATTGAAACTGTTTTAAAGAGCGGTCAAAGCGTTCTTGTTCAGGTGACTAAAGATCCAATCGGACAAAAAGGCGCTCGCCTCACAAGTCAGATTTCCTTGCCAGGGCGCTATGTTGTCTATGTCCCAGGCGGCGGAATGTCGGGAATTTCAAAGCGACTGCCAGAGACTGAGCGCACTCGCTTAAAAGCGATTTTGAAAAATTTGATTCCAGAGACTGCCGGTGTAATTGTTCGGACCGCAGCCGAAGGTGTGAGCGAAGAAGATCTAACAAGTGATGTCGCTCGCCTGAAAGCACAGTGGGATGATATTTATGCTAAAAGTGAGAATCCAAACTTCCATCCACCTGCCGCGCTGTATCAAGAGCCTGATCTTGCAGTCCGTGTTATTCGCGATATCTTCAATGAGGATTTCCGAAAGTTAACGGTTCAAGGTTCGAGTGCTTGGGATGAAGTTACTAATTATCTTGGCTTTATTGCACCTGAGCTCACAACTAAGATTGAAAAATACACCGGCACCGGCGACTTATTCGCAGATTTCCGCGTTGAAGAGCAGTTAGCTAAGGCATTTGATCGCAAGGTATATCTGCCATCGGGCGGTTCCCTTGTTATTGATCGTACTGAAGCGATGATAGTTATCGATGTAAACACCGGTAAGTTCATCGGCAAGGGTGGAAATCTTGAAGAGACCGTTACTAAAAATAACCTTGAGGCCGCTGAAGAGATTGCGCGTCAACTACGTCTTCGCGACTTAGGTGGAATCGTTGTCATTGACTTCATCGACATGATCCTTGAATCTAACCGAGAAATGGTTCTACGCCGTTTAGTTGAATCCCTTGGACGCGATCGCACTAAGCATCAAGTCGCAGAAGTTACATCTCTTGGCCTTGTTCAAATGACACGCAAACGCGTTGGTCAGGGTCTGATCGAGGCCTTTTCAACAACGTGTGATGCTTGTAATGGTCGCGGAATACATATTCATATGGAGCCGGTCAAGATAAAGGCACCAATGCCACAGCTCGATGTTCCATCATCTAGGCATGAAGATGCCGACGAGAATGATGCCACTGAGCATGAGTTTCACGAATCACTCAACGCCGATGTATTAATTGATGCAACGGATGAGATTGAGCAAACTAGGCCTGAAGCGCCAAAGGCGGGGGCACGCAAACGCCGCCGCGCCTCATCCTCAGGCATTATTACCACCTGATTTTAACCCTGATTTGAGCCTTCGAGCCCAAGCAGGTAACCTTTACCCTTCACTAACTACAAGAGTCCGGAGTACTACAGCGTGGCAAATATCAAGTCCCAGATTAAGCGCATTAAGACCAACGAGAAGGCGCGCCTTCGCAATAAGTCCGTGGGCTCATCTATTAAGACCGCTGTCCGTAAATTCCGTGATGCAGTTACTACTGGTGACTCTGCTGTTATTACGACTGAACTTCGCACCGCCTCAAAGGCGTTGGATGTTGCAGTTCAAAAGGGTGTCCTTCATAAGAACTCTGCAGCTAACAAGAAGTCATCAATGGCTAAGGCTGCTGCCAAAGCCGGCGCACGTTAATTCTTCTAATACTTTAAAGCGAGGCTAGGTTCATGCCTGCAATTTCACTTGCCAAGGCGCCGCAACCAGCATCAACTGATCCGGCGCAGATACGTAACTTCTGCATCATCGCTCACATCGATCACGGTAAATCAACTCTTGCCGATCGCATGTTGGGTATTACAGAAGTCGTCGACCCACGAAATATGCGCGCGCAGTATTTAGATCGCATGGATATCGAACGCGAACGCGGAATCACCATTAAATCCCAGGCCGTTCGACTGCCGTGGCGCAGTGGAATCGATGGCAATGAATATATCTTGAACATGATCGATACACCGGGTCACGTCGACTTTACCTATGAAGTTTCACGTTCTCTGGCTGCTTGTGAAGGCGCGGTTTTACTAGTTGATTGCGCTCAAGGTATCGAAGCGCAGACTTTGGCCAACTTATATTTAGCTATGGAAAATAATTTAACGATAATTCCAGTCCTGAATAAAATAGATTTACCAAACGCTCAACCAGAAAAATTTGCCGCAGAGCTCGCAAAACTCATTGGCTGCGAACCTGAAGACTGCCTGCGCGTTTCAGGTAAAACTGGTGATGGTGTTAAAGAGCTACTCGATCAAATCGTAAAACAGATTCCAGCCCCTACAGGCGACCCCGTTGCGCCAGCTCGCGCCTTAATCTTTGACTCGGTTTATGACAGCTATCGCGGGGTGGTTACCTATGTTCGTGTGATAGATGGTCATTTAACTCCAGGTGAACAGATTCAGATGTTTTCAACTGGCGTACGCCACGAGGCATTGGAAGTCGGAGTGATTTCACCAGAACCTGTTGCATCTAAAGGTCTAGGCGTTGGTGAAGTCGGATATTTAATTACTGGCGTAAAAGATGTTCGCCAATCACGTGTAGGTGACACGATTACAACGTACAACAACCCCACAAAACATGCATTAGCTGGATATAAAGATCCAAAACCTATGGTTTTTTCAGGTCTATTTCCATTAGATGGCGCAGATTTTCCTGCCCTGCGTGATGCATTAGATAAGTTGCAGTTAAATGATGCAGCCCTCGTTTATGAACCTGAAAGCTCTGCCGCACTTGGTTTCGGTTTTCGTTGTGGCTTTTTAGGTCTTTTGCATATGGAGATTGTTCGTGAACGGTTAGAGCGCGAACACAAGTTGAATTTAATTTCAACTGCTCCTAACGTTGTATACAACGTAACGATGGATGATGGCAAAGAAGTTCGCGTTACTAATCCATCAGAGTTCCCGAATGGGAAAGTAGCCGTTGTAAAAGAGCCAATAGTTAAATCTACGATTCTGGCGCCCTCTGAATTTATTGGCACGATCATGGAGTTATGCCAAGAACGTCGCGGCCAATTACTTGGTATGGATTACATTTCAGAGGATCGCGTTGAAATACGTTACGACCTACCACTTGCAGAAATCGTTTTTGACTTCTTTGATCAACTTAAATCTCGCACTAAAGGTTACGCCTCATTGGATTATGAAGAAAAGGGTGATGCTGAAGGCAACTTAGTAAAGGTCGATATCTTGTTACAGGGCGAGGCCGTTGATGCTTTTAGCGCAATAGTTCACCGCGATAAGGCCTACGCCTATGGCGTCATGATGACTGGAAAACTTCGCCAACTTATTCCACGTCAACAGTTTGATGTTCCTATTCAGGCAGCAATCGGCTCTCGAATTATTGCCCGCGAAAGCATTAGTGCGATCCGTAAGGATGTTTTGGCTAAGTGCTATGGCGGAGATATTTCACGTAAACGCAAACTTCTTGAGAAGCAAAAAGAAGGTAAGAAGCGCATGAAGATGGTGGGTCGAGTTGAGGTCCCTCAAGAGGCCTTCGTCGCCGCCCTTGCAACCGATGCCGATATTGAAAAGGTGAAAGCTGCACGAAAACTCTAACTATGTCTCTCTCTTTCTATGTTCATATCCCGTACTGCATTAAGCGCTGTGGTTACTGTGATTTTAATACCTACACTCCTAACGAACTTCAAGTTGGTGCCACATTAGAGATTGTTAGCAATGACTACATCGATGCGGTTTTAAGAGAGCTCGATGCAGCACCCCTAGATGAAGTCCCAACGATTTTCTTTGGGGGAGGAACCCCATCACTCTTGCCGGCCGATGATTTAGGCCGAGTCGTTGCCGCAATTAAGGCTCGCAATGGCTTGAACAGTGATTGCGAAATAACGTTAGAGGCAAATCCAGATTCGGTTACGGCTGAAAAACTTAGCCGTTACATTGAGGTTGGCTTCAACCGAATATCTTTTGGAATGCAGTCAGCTAAACCACATGTCTTGGCTGTTCTAGATCGCACGCATAATCCCGAAAACGTAAAGCAAGCTGTAGACATGGCACGTGCTGCGGGTTTTGCAAGTATCAGCGTCGATCTTATTTACGGAACACCCGGTGAATCACTCGATGATTGGCGTGAAACGGTTACAACAGCCCTGTCACTAGATATCGATCACATCAGTGCATACGCTTTAATCGTTGAAAGCGGAACAAAGTTAGCGGCCCAAATTAAACGCGGAGATTTAACAATGCCCGATGATGATTTGATGGCCGATATGTATTTACTTGTCGATCAAGTGTGCCAAACACATGGTCTCTCGTGGTACGAACTCTCTAACTGGTCAAAGCCGCACTATGAATGCCGACACAATATCGCATACTGGGAGAATAGAAACTGGTGGGGGCTAGGACCAGGTGCACATTCACACATTAATGGAAAAAGGTTTTGGAATATTAAACATCCAACGGCATATAAGCAAAAGTTATTTGCCGCAGAGACACCGATTGCAGAGAGTGAAGTATTAACGCCGGAGCAGATTACTGTCGAATCGATAATGCTGAGGATTCGCATGCGTGAGGGTCTAGCGATTAACGCACTTTCCACAGCGCAAATTGATCGCTTAGCCAACTTTGGTGAGAATGGATTCATAGAAATCACAGATAATCGAGTGGTATTAACCCCTATAGGGCGCTTGATTGCAGATCGAATCGTGCGAGAAATAACTTTCTAGTATCCTTGTCCACACTATGTCATCACGCCGTCTAGAAATCCTCCGTGCAATTGTCGACGAATATGTCGCAACGCAGGAGCCTGTCGGCTCAAAATCCATCGCAGATCGTCATGGTTTAGGTATCTCCCCGGCCACTATTCGCAATGAAATGGCGGTCTTAGAGGAGGAAGGCTTGATCACCCAGCCACATACAAGTGCTGGTCGGATTCCTACAGATCGAGGTTACCGAGTCTTCGTTGATAAGTTAGCTGAAGTTAAACCTTTATCTAGTGCTGAGCGTCGAGCCATTGAGGTTTTCTTAGAAGGAGCCTTAGATTTAGATGATGTTGTGATGAGGACAGTTCGCTTACTGGCAGATGTAACTAAACAAGTGGCAGTGGTGCAGTATCCGTCGATGGTTAAATCACGGGTCCGACATATCGAATTAGTCTCCCTAACCCCAGCACGGCTCATGATGGTACTGATTACCGATGCAGGAAGAATAGAGCAACGAGTAATTGAATTAGCAGAAGATGTATCTGAGCATTTTCTGCAAACCTTGCGCGCGCAGCTAAATACACAAATGATGGGACATCGTTTACCCGATGTTGCCGACCGCATTAGCGGGATTCTGGAAAGTTATTCACACAGTGATCGTAAGAACGTTGCAATTGTTATGTCATCGGTTATTGAAATGGCGATGGAACGTCATGAAGAGAAGATAGTTTTAGCCGGAACTGCAAACTTAGCAAGGTTTCAAGAGGATTTTTCAACCACTATGCATCCGGTCTTAGAGGCCTTAGAGGAGCAAGTTGTTTTACTTCGCTTGCTAGGCGATGCTGGCCAAAGTATTAAAGTACGCATCGGTGGCGAACAACAGGATGTGAATCTTCGCTCGACATCTTTAGTGGCCGTTGGTTATGGATCCGATGATGTACCACTAGGTGCCCTTGGAATTATTGGGCCCACACGTATGGATTACGCAGGTTCAATGGCAGCAGTATCGGCAGTTGCCAGATATGTCGGACGATACATAAACGAAGGTGCATAAGTGGCAGATCATTACCAAACTTTAGGGGTCTCGCGTGAAGCATCGGCCGATGAAATTAAGCGGGCATATCGCAAGTTAGCCCGTGAACTTCACCCGGATGTTAATCCAGATCCAGCGGTTCAAGATAAGTTCAAAGAGATCACTGCCTCTTATGAAACGTTGAGTGATCCACAGAAACGTCAGAACTACGATATGGGCGGAACCAACTTTGGTGGAGCTAACTTTGGTGGCGGATTTAGTGACATCATGGATGCATTCTTTGGTGGTGGTGGTTCACGTGGTCCTCGTCCACGTATGCGTGCAGGTCAAGACTCACTCATTCGAATTGAAGTTACTTTGCATGAAGCCTGCTTTGGTGTGGAACGTGACATAAGTGTTGAAAGTGCGATTGTCTGCCCTAAATGTGAAGGCAGCGGTGGCATAGATGGCGAGCAACCAACCATGTGTAATGTCTGTAAAGGTCGCGGTGAAACCCAGCATGTGGTTCGCTCTGTTATTGGCCAGGTAATGACATCGCGCCCATGTCGTCCATGCTCTGGTTATGGAAGCATCATCGCCAACCCTTGCCGCGAATGTGCCGGCGAAGGTCGAGTACGTGCTCGCCAAGATTTACACGTCAAAATTCCTGCAGGAGTTGAAACAGGAAATCGAATTCAACTATCTGGACGTGGAGAAGTGGGACATGGCGGCGGACCCGCTGGCGATGTCTATGTTGAAATAGTTGAGATCGAACATGAATATTTAATCCGGGATAGAGATACGTTGCACATGTCCTTATCGATTTCAATGAGCGCTGCAGCGTTAGGCACAAAAGTTAGTGTCGAATCCTTGGATGGTCCGGTAGATGTGCACATTAAAGCTGGGACGCAAAATGGCGCACCGGTAGTAATAAAAGGTAAAGGAATGGGTCGACTTCGCAATGGTGGTCGAGGAGATTTAATTGTTCATATTGAGGTTGCTACTCCAACTAAATTGAGCCGTGAGGAAGAGGAGCTTTTAAAGAAGTTCGCACGATTACGTGGGGAAAGCGCCGGGGATGCCCATGTGAAGAGCCATGATGGTGGAATCTTTTCTAAAATTAAAGGTGCATTTACTAAATAATGTTAACTCTATTTTTTGTAGATAATCTTCCCACGAAAGTTGGGCAAAGTTACGAGTTCAATAACGAAGATGCTAACCACGCTATCCG
This sequence comes from Candidatus Planktophila sp., assembly GCA_030681675.1. NCBI lineage: Bacteria > Bacillati > Actinomycetota > Actinomycetes > Candidatus Nanopelagicales > Candidatus Nanopelagicaceae > Candidatus Planktophila > Candidatus Planktophila sp. The sequence continues at coordinate 50,724 of JAUXRP010000003.1, read as the reverse complement.
AGTTCTACGTATTGCTGCAGGCGATGTTTTTATGCTCGCTGATGGCACAGGTGCTTGGAGCCAAGTAAAAGCATTTGCCATAAGGAAAAAGTCAATGGAAGTTGAAGTGATTGCAACTGGTTTTCAAGAGGCGCTTGCAACAACTATTACTGTTGTGCAAGCGTTGCCTAAAAGTGATCGTGCTAAAGAGGCGATTGAGCTATTAACTGAAGCCGGCGTTGATCGAATCGTCCCTTGGGCTGCGGCTCGAAGTATTGGGAAAGTATCTGAAAAGTTTTCAGTTACTGCGCGCGAAGCCAGCAAACAGTCGCGTCGATTACGGATTCCTGAAGTCACCGATATCGCTACCACTGAGCAGATTTGCGAAGCAATAAAGTTAAGTGATTTAGCAATTGCCTTTCACGAAAGCAGTGATGTAAAGCTCAGCGACTGCATCTCATCGCATAACGTTGCACACTTACTAATAATTATCGGCCCAGAAGGCGGAATCACCTCAACCGAACTCGAAGCATTCAAAGAGGCCGGCGCTAAGGTTGCGTTAATGGGCCGCCCAATTCTGCGCTCAGCGCACGCCGGAATCGCCGCGGTCGCCGCCGTATCTGCACTTCTCAAGGTATGGTGATTACGTGGATTTAGATTCAACCTGTCTCTTTTGCCGAATAATCACCGGCGAGATTCCGGCAGATATCATATTTAGCAGTGAAAACGTTCTGGCTTTTAACGACATTAACCCACAAGCTCCAACCCATGTCTTGATTGTTCCGAAGTTGCATGTAGAAAACGCAGCGGCCCTAGCTCGAATCTCACCAACTATTACCGCCGAGCTTTTCACCGCGGCCGCGCAGATAGCCAGTGAAAGAGGCCTTGTGGGCTACCGAAACGTCTTTAACACTGGTGCAGAGGCTGGTCAGAGCGTCTTCCACGCCCATCTTCATCTTCTTGGTGGTCGCTCGCTGGCCTGGCCACCTGGTTAAAGATAGATTTAGCCTCACATGGAGCGAATATTAATCACCGTACCAATCGCCATTCCTATGGTCGCATTAATTGGCCCACACGATGACAACTTACGGGCAATCGAAGCGGCATTTCCTTCGGTAAATATCACGGTCCGCGGAAATGAAATTACATTACGAGGTCCACACTTTGATTGTAGCAATCTGGAAAATCTCTTCGTAGAGCTCATGGTAGTAATTCGATCAGGAAATATTTTGACCGTTGATTCCGTTAATCGCTCAATTGCAATGCTCGAAAGTAAACCAGTTGATCATCCAGCTGAAGTTCTATCGCTTAATATCTTAACTAATAGAGGCCGCACGATTCGCCCAAAGACGGCAAATCAAAAGCGATATGTAGATGCGATTGATAATCACACCATAACTTTTGGAATAGGACCTGCGGGTACTGGTAAAACATATCTGGCGATGGCCATGGCGATCGCGGCGTTGCACAACAAAAGTGTCAATCGAATTATTTTGACTCGACCTGCAGTTGAGGCAGGGGAGCATTTAGGTTTCCTACCGGGTACGCTCAGTGAGAAAATCGATCCGTACTTACGCCCTCTATTCGATGCTCTGCACGACATGATTGATTTAGAAACAGTGCCTCGATTAATGCAAACTGGAGTAATTGAAGTTGCACCACTTGCATATATGCGCGGGCGTTCCTTGAATGATGCCTTTATTATCCTAGATGAAGCGCAAAACACCACGCCTGAACAGATGAAAATGTTTTTGACTCGATTGGGATTTGGTTCAAAGATGGTTATTACTGGAGATGTTACGCAAATTGACCTGCCTAACGGACAACACTCTGGTTTGCGCGTAGTTAGAGATATTTTGGACGATATCGACGACATAGCCTTCCTCGAATTAACGGCCGAGGACGTAGTTCGCCATCGTTTAATAGGAGACATTGTTAAGGCTTATGAACTCTTTGATGAGCAGCGCCATTCAATTCGTCCGATTCGGCAATAAATGAGTATTGAAGTCACAAATTCCTCAGGGCAGTTAGTTCCTTCAAGTGAAGTAACTTCGCTACTTTTGTTTGCTATGACCAAACTCAATCTCAACGCAGATTGTGATTTAAGCGTTGGTTTTATTGATGATGAATACATGAGCGAACTGCATAATAAATGGATGAATGAACTCGGCAGTACTGATGTTCTCTCTTTTCCTATGGATATGCCAGAAAATGATGGGGATGTCGTAACTCTTGGCGATATTATGATTAGTCCACTCTTTGCCGCGACCCAAGCACAAGCAGCTGGGCATACTACCGAACATGAAATTTATATTTTGGCGGTTCACGGCCTGTTACACATAGTTGGTTATGACCATGCAGAACCAGATGAAGAGCGAATTATGTTTTCCCTGCAAGAGGAGATAGTAGAAAACTGGAAGAAAACACAATGAGTCCGATCGCAATTATCAGCATCATCGCGTTATTAGCCTTTGCCGGCTTTCTTGCAGCGAGTGAAGCAGCACTTACTTCAATTTCACGAATCGTTGTCGAAGAGCTAGAAGGCAAGCGCGGTGGTGCATTACTGCGCAAGTACAGTGCTCAACCAGCTCGTTACTTGAACGTAATTCTGCTCGTACGCAAACTGTGTGAATTAACTGCGACGGTATTGCTTGCCTCGATTTTTCTTCGAAACTATCCATCAGCTCAGGCAATGGCACTCACGGTTTTGATTATGGTCGTTCTGTCGTATGTAGTAGTTGGTGTGGGTCCACGGACTTTAGGCAAACAGCAACCCCATAAATATGCTCGCTACGGAATCATTGTGGCTTATGGACTGGCATTCATTTTAGGTCCAGTCACAAAACTTCTCATTACCGTTGGAAATGCAATCACTCCAGGCAAAGGTTTTCGCTCCGGCCCATTTACTTCAGAGGCTGAGTTGCGTGATTTAGTGGATCAGGCTCACGAGCGGGGTCTTGTTGAATCTAATGAACACGAGATGATTCACTCAGTTTTTGAGCTCGGAGATACATTAGTACGTGAATTAATGGTGCCTCGAACTGAAATGGTCTGGATTGAGAAGGATAAAACTTTACGTCAAGGTCTATCTCTCGCCTTACGCTCTGGTTTTTCTAGAATTCCAGTGGTTGGAACAGGTCCCGACAATATTATTGGAATCGTGTATGTTAAAGATTTAGCTAAGCGCGCTTTGGATCATCATGAAGCCGAACAGAGTGAAAGTATTGAACAGCATATGCGCCCTGCTAACTTTATCCCAGAAATAAAGATGGCCGATGAACTCTTAAAAGAGATGCAAAGAAATCAAATTCACTTAGCAGTCGTTGTCGATGAATATGGTGGAACTGCCGGAATTATTACTATTGAGGATATTATTGAAGAGATTGTTGGAGAAATCGAGGATGAGTTCGACGATGGTGAAGATCACTTTACGTGGCTAACACCTGATAAAGCTCGTGCAAATGCTACGTTGCACATCCAAGATCTAGCAGCTGAGTTAAAGATTGAAATTAGCGAATCTGATTTCGACAATGTTGACACTATTGGTGGGCTAATGGCACAAAAGCTTGGACGAGTTCCAATCGCGGGTAGCACAATCTCACTTAATGGCTGGTCGGTTACATCTGAACGCCCACTCGGTCGCCGCCGCAGAATTAGTAGCGTTTTAATTGAGCGTTTAGATGTTGAGATTGAGGACCACGAGTAGGCGATAGAATCGCCCAATGCGCATTGTTCGTTTCTCTCCCGGTCCCGATTCTGGTCTTGGCACTGATCCACTTTTTGGGGTTTTAGAAGAGGATGGACTGATCCACGTCATAACGGGTGATCCGATTTACTCTGGAGTTCAAAAAAGTGCAGCGACAATTGCTCTCACTAAAGTTCGCCTCTTAGCGCCAGTTATTCCGCGCTCCAAAGTTGTCTGCATTGGCAAGAACTACGCCGATCATGCAGCTGAAATGGGCGGCGTAGTTCCAGATGAGCCGATAATCTTTTTAAAGCCAAATACCTCGGTGATCGGTCCCAACGACACAATTGTCTGGCCAGATATGTCAGAGCGAGTAGATCATGAGTCTGAGCTTGCGATAGTTATCGGTCGACTCTGCAGAGATGTTCCACAAGTGCGCGTTAATGATGTGATCTTCGGTTACACAATTGCAAATGATGTCACCGCTCGTGACTTGCAAAAGAAAGATGGCCAGTGGACCCGGGCTAAAGGCTTCGACACTTTCTGTCCCATAGGCCCATGGATAGATACTGATTTTATTCCTGGAACACAGTTGATAACTGCCAGAGTCAACGGCGAAATAAAACAATCGGCACACTTAAACGAGATGATCTTTAAAGTGCCAGAGATAATTAACTTTGTAACTCGAGTCATGACGCTCCTGCCGGGAGATATTATTTTGACCGGCACTCCAGCAGGAATTGGCCCGATGATCGCTGGCGGCACCGCAACAATGAGCATTGAAGGCCTCGGCGAACTAACTAATAAAGTGAGTAGAAATTGAGCACAACAGTAGGAAAACAAATCAAAGTTCGATTCGCACCATCCCCAACTGGAGATTTGCATGTTGGTAACATCCGAACAGCGTTATTTGATTGGGCTTACGCTCGCCACACAGGTGGAACTTTCCTCTTTCGTATTGAAGATACTGATACGACTCGCGTAACAGATGAGTACATAAATGCCGCAATTGATACGCTCAAATGGCTTGGACTCAATTGGGACGAAGGCCCAGAAGTTGGCGGGGATAACGGCCCTTACTTACAATCACAGCGTTTAGATATTTATTCGTATTGGGCGGCGAAGTTCATTGAGCAAAAAGATGCTTATTTCTGTTACTGCACACCGGATGAGCTGGAGGCGGTGCGCGAGACACAAAGAGCGTCAAATCAAGCCCCTGGCTATAACGGACGATGTCGAGACTTAACCCCAGATCAAGTAGCCGATTTTATTACAGAGGGTCGTGCCGCCGTTGTACGAATGCGCATGCCTGAAGGCGAAACCACCTTTACTGATTTGATTCGCGGTGAGATGGCCTTTGATCACAAATTTGTTCCGGACTTTGTTTTAGTGCGGGCCGATGGTTCGCCTCTATATACATTGGCTGTTGCAGTTGATGATATTTTGATGAAGGTCACACATGTTTTACGTGGCGAGGATTTACTCTCTTCGACACCTCGTCAGATTCGAGTTTATCAGGCGATGCATGTTGCGCTAGAAGATTACCCAATCTTTGCCCATCTTCCCTTTGTGATGGGCTCCGATAACGCTAAATTATCAAAGCGAAATGGTGAAGTATCAATTGCTTGGTATAGAGACAAGGGTTTCTTACCGGAGGCAATCTGTAATTATTTGGCATTACTTGGCTGGTCACCTGGTGATGATCGCGAAGACCTGACTATGAAAGAGTTATGCCAACTCTTTACGGTTGAAAAGGTAAATAGCTCACCGGCTAAATTCGATATGAAGAAACTTGAAGCTATAAATGGTGACAAGATTAGAGCATTGACTATCGATGAGTTTTTGAAGTGGGCTTTGCCTTTTCTGATTAAATCCAAAATTATTACCGGTACGCCGGCTGAGGTCTCACTCGTTAAGGCTGCACTGCCTATCATTCAAGAGCGAATCATCATGTTTAGTGAAATACCTGCAATGCTTAAATTTCTCTTTGACGAGAAATTTGAAATAGAAGCCGATAGCGTTGCTAAAGTTACTGAACCTGGTGCTAAAGATGTGCTTAGGCGCGCTCTTAAAGAGCTTGAACCAATTATTGATTGGTCACATACTGCTATTGAAGGCGCTCTTCGCACTTCATTAATCGATGAGATGGGATTGAAACCACGCATCGCATTTGGTGCAGTCCGTATTGCTACAACTGGAAGTTCAATTTCTCCGCCACTCTTTGAATCTATGGAGTTGCTGGGCAAAGAGGCTTCTTTAGCTCGAATTTCGGCGGCGTTGACCCTCTAATCAATACGGTATTCTTCTCGCTTGAAGTAATGGGGTATGGGGTAATTGGCAGCCCTGCTGATTCTGGTTCAGTAAGTCTAGGTTCGAGTCCTGGTACCCCAGCGAACTAAGCTCTACAACGCTCTACAATTAAATAAGTATGTTTTGTCCTAGTTATAAAAGATATTAAAAGGCACGGCCCCGTCGTCTAGCGGCCTAGGACTCTGGCTTCTCAAGTCAGCTACGAGGGTTCGAATCCCTTCGGGGCTACGTTTGGTTTCATCTTTGAAGTTTTAAGGATTTGTAAGTACCTGCTCTGGCCTAGAATGATGGCATGAGAGTAGTTAATTCGGAGCAGCTAAAATCTATTCTCGCCAATTTGCCTAGCAATCCCCGCATTATCGCGTCAGGTAATTTTTCGGCCCCCCGGACGCTTTTGAAAATTGCCGATGAAGTTATTCCAGAGTTCAGACTGCATATGCTCAATGCCCATGGTGATATTCCAGATCGAGAGGGCATTAGGTTTGAAACTGCATTCGTAGGTCCAGCAATGCGACACCACGAACGGTTAGATTACATTCCATCTCGTCTCTCATTACTTCCAGTTTTGATTCGAAACTTTTATCGCCCTGATGTAGTTTTCCTACATACTTCCCAGCAACGCTTCGATACCGTGAGCCTTGGAACTGAAGTCAACATTCTGCCACGATCTATTGAAACGGCACGTGCTCATGGAGGGGTCGTCATTGCCCAATCTAATAAGCAGATGCCGTATACCTATGGTGACGCACAGATTTACGATAGCGAAATCGACTATCTTGTAGAAGTTGATGAACCGTTGCAAGAGAAACCCGCAGCGCCAATCACAGATATACAAGCCCAAATCGGAAGTCGCATCGCTAGCTTAATTGAAGACAACTCGACGTTACAGTTAGGAATCGGGGGAGTGCCAGACGCGGTTCTTATGGCGCTAAAGGGGCGCATAGGTCTGCGAATCTGGACGGAGATGTTTTCAGATGGTGTTCTCGAATTAAGCCGCGCAGGTACCCTCGATGAGGAGATTCTCATTACTGCCTCTTTCATCTTTGGAACAAGCGAGTTATATCAATGGCTTGATTTAAATAAGAAAGTTCGAATGCTTCGGACAGAGCGCACAAATGACCCATCTCAAATCGCCCGTCAAGCGAAGATGGTATCTATTAATAGCGCCCTTGAGGTTGATTTGTTTGATCAAGCCAACGCCAGTCATGTACGAGGAGAAATTTATAGTGGCTTTGGAGGTTCAACGGATTTCATTGTTGGCGCACTTCACAGTCGAGGTGGCCAGTCTTTCGTAGCGCTACCTTCATGGCACCCCAAGGCCGATGTTTCTACTATTGTGCCTCGTCTGCAAAGTAATATCACGCATTTTCAACATTCATTTGTTGTTACTGAGCAAGGTGTAGCGGCCTGTTTTGGACATTCACAAAACGATCAAGCTATAAACATTATTCACAAAGCTGCACACCCAAGTGTGCGTGAGGAGTTAGTGGCAAAAGCGGCTGAGTTTGGTTTGCTTTAGCCGATCAGTTCGCGGTTGCGCTTAATTTCACGGTCATGCTTGCAGGGACGGTCCACATGAGATTCATAGCAAGCATCGCACAGTAGAACTAATTGATGGCACTCTGCCTTTTGGCAGTTTCTAAACTCTTTCGTCGCTCCATTGCAGTGTGCGCATTTGCCAATTAATTTTGTATGATCGCTGAAATCAATTGTCAAACGATCATCAAATGTGTATAACGAGCCCTCCCAAAGTCCGTCATCGCCAAAAGTATTGCCATAGCGAACAATGCCGCCCTTGATTTGATACACCTCTTTAAATCCACGATTTTTCATTACTACTGAGAGAATTTCACATCGAATCCCACCTGTGCAGTAAGTAACCACGGGCTTATCTTTCATGTGATCGTACTTGCCACTTTCAATCTCTTTTACAAAATCATGGGATGTCGTGATATCTGGTACAACGGCATTTTTAAATTTACCGACTTTAGCTTCAAAAGCGTTTCTGCCATCGAAGAAAAATACATCGTCGCCACGCTCTTCTACTAACTTATTGACCTCCTCCGGTCGCAGATGCACGCCTCCACCGATTACACCATTCACATCGACTTTAATTTCGTCGGGGTTGCCAAAAGCAACGAGTTCATCCTTTACTTTTATCTTCAACTTTGGAAAATCCTTGCCAGTACCTTCGGACCACTTAAAATCGATTTTTTTAAATCCTGGATACTGACGTGTGTTCTTGATGTACTTTTTTATATCATCCATAGCACCACCTAATGTGCCGTTAATTCCGTGAGGCGAAATGAGAATTCGCCCCTTTATGTTGAGGGATTCGCACAGAGTTTTTTGCCACAGCTTTACGGCCTCAGGATCTGAAATGGGAGCAAAACCGTAGTACAGAATTACTTTATTAAAGTTCATTGCGGTTCATTAAGCCAATGCGGCGGCAATTGCTGCCGTATGTGCAGGTGATGAACCACAGCAAGAGCCAACAATATTGACACCCATAGCTTTCATCTTGGCTGCATACTTTGCCATCTCTTCAGGAGTTCCATCATAAATAAACTCATCACCGTGAAGTTTAGGTAAGCCCGCATTTGATTGCGTAATGATAAAGACACCATCTGGGCGAGCGTTAACCATCTCTTGTGCAATTACCTGCATCTCATCGGTCCCACGTCCGCAGTTTGCGCCAATAATACGTACGCCCAAAGCGGCTAAGTGGGTAACCGCGATACCTGGCTTTACTCCCATCATGGTTCGAAGATTTGTATCAAAACTCATAGTTGCAATTATTGGCATACCAGGTGCAACTTCATTAGCGGCATTTACAGCGGCTTCAACTTCGCCTAGATCAGACATCGTTTCAATGAGGATTGCATCGACACCACCAGCGACTAAGCCACGAATCTGTTCGGCAAATAGAGCTTGACCACTCTCAAGGGTCATTGTGCCCATTGGCTCCATGAGATCTCCAGATGGTCCTATGTCACCCATAACAAAACAGCCAGGATGACGATCGGCCACTGCACGTGCAATTTCAGCCCCTGCCTTATTAAGTTCAAAGACACGATCTTCAAGACCGTGCATCGCAAGGCGACCATGAGTTCCACCGAAAGTATTTGTAGTGATAAAACGCGCACCTGCTGCCGCGTAAGCCTCTAACACCGCATCGATTTCATCTCGTTTTTCGACGTTCCATAATTCAGGGGCGCCACCGTCGGTTAATCCACGCTCTTGCAACATTGTTCCCATTGCGCCATCGGATGCAAGCGTTGCTTGTGCGAGCGCTTCGTAGATAGTTGACATTATTTATCTCCCATAGCCTTTATTAGCTCCTCTAATTTTTCTTCACTCAATTCACTCTCTAACTCAGTTGCAATTGTGGTCGCCAAAATATCGGGAACCTCTTCCGCCTCAACCCATGGATCTCGATTCCAGCCGGCGGTGTAAGCATCGGCATCAATGTCGCCAAGGCGCATCGCAGCCTCATCAATCGCCTCTTGAAAACGTGAGGCCAGCATTACCTTGATTGTTGTTTCGCCCTCACGCGCAATTACCATTGAAGGGATTTCTCGCCACCGCATGATTTGATATTGGCTCATAACGCAATTCTATACGGCGAAATCATGGCTCAACTGCACGAAAACCACTACCCTGAGTCAATGATTGACCTTCACTCAATTGATGTGTGGCAACAACTATCTGTGATTATCAATGCTTCAATTGCCGCTTTCTTTGGCTCACTCATTGGTTGGGAGCGCGATCGTGCAGGAAAATCGGCTGGCCCTCGCACGATGGCATTAGTAGGCTCGGCATCAGCGGCAATTGTCACAATAGGTGCCATTATCAATGATGCGACACAGGACGGCGACCCTACTAGAGCCCTTCATGCAATCATAACGGGCATTGGTTTTCTAGGTGCGGGTTTAATTTTCACCGATAAACATTCATCAGGAATTCAAGGTGTGACAACTGCAGCTACCGTATTTTCAACTGCGGCAGTAGGAGTCGCCGTTGGCCTTGGTTTTCAAATTGCAGGTGGGGGTTTAACGGTCATTATTTTGATTATTTTACGTTCGACTCACGTGATTGAGAGATCAATAATTCGCTCACTTTAAGGTTTACTAATTTTTAAAACGACGTTGCGATCTGTTGGCCGCCCGCACCACCAGTTAACATCGTGGGTTGCGCCTAACTCCGCTCTCTTCTGCCAAATGTTTGCACTCAGTGCTCTTGAAAGAGCTGCCATCTCAACTGGCTCGCTTGCATCACCAAATTGAGCCCCCCCTAAATGATCGATTACAGTTAGTCCACAGTAAATATCTCCAAGCTCATCCTGAACGATTTCAATTGTGCGTGATTGTTGTGGCCAATCAGCATGCGAGGCCGTTTCTATCTGCCAGAAACCACGCACTTCTTCTTCGGGTCCAATCCACTTTATGTGGTGGCGATGTTCGTGACCGGCAAACCAGGCGATTATGCCCGGATATTTCAATAGCATCTCCTGAATCTCTTCAACACATACTCGCTTACCTATCGGTGCGTAACTATTAAACATCTTGCTCAATGGATGATGGGAGGCTAGAACTACCGGCCTATCTGCTGAAGCAACTTCACGTTCTAACCATTCAAACTGTTCTACATCTAGCGAGCCTTGCCAACCACCGAAGTGATTGACACTGTCAATAACTATTAGCTTTACTTTACCGATCTGTGTTGAGTAATACATGTGTTTCTTATCAACATTTACCGCCGTGAATCCATGACCTACAGGCAAACCAGGTGAGGCCAAATGCATTGCTGCAAATTCGCCACGCTCGACTGCTCGTCTTTCGATATCTGCACTTACCTCAACATATGGAGCATCAAATGCATCAGGATAACTGGCGGGGCCAATCTCTTGAAAACTTGTAAGGACATCGGCAAGAGTTACATCTGAAGGTAAGCCGATGTATCGCTTGTTACCGATCATCTCATTATTTATTGCCGGTGCAGGTGCAACCGTGCCTTGCAAAAGTGCATCGTGATTTCCGTGAACTGCATACCAAGGAAATTTTAACCCAGTAGCTTTGAAGGGTTTGCGGCATGAGTTCAGAAGATTAGGGATAACTGGGAAGCCATATTTGGCCCGAGCATCATCATTTTCATTGCCAGGGGGAGTCCCATGAGGATGCCAGTAACGAAGATCGTAATTCTCAACACCTTCATCTATGACACCTTCATAACATTCGTAGTTTCCGGAGTCTGGTCTAAAATCTAAACCATCGAGAAGTGCCAAATACCAACTCACTTCATTTAACTGCGCATTATCAGTTGTGTCACCAGTAATAATTGCTGCATCTATTGCATGGCCAGAGAGCGGGCCTGATGTAATGGCATTGAGCGATTGAATCATCGCCTCCACGACATGCGGGGATAACATTGAATGTGGACGGTACGTTCCTATTGTTCCAACTTTTTCACGTATTGGGCTATCGGGATCGGCCCAACGATCTAAATACTCAGGACGAGTCGGTGACTGTGCATCACAAACATGTAGATCAGAGAGATGGTGCATGAGAAGCAGGGGAGTGCTTTTTTTCGGAAAGGTGTGACCAGTGTGTTCTTCCTGCGCAATTTCAACAATATCGCGCCAACCAAGGGCGTTAGCCTCACCCCGTCCAAAAGCCATAGTCAGTATCCTAGCCATATGCAATCCAATAGCGCGAGCGTCATAATTTTAACTGGTGGCACGAGCAAACGTTTCGGCTCTGATAAATCACAAGCAAAAATTGGCGGAGTAAGTTTGATTGAACGAATTCTTGCATCGATTCCATCTGAGTTCGACACAATAATTGTTGGGCCAGATCCAATGATTCTTAATGCAGATTATAGAAGCGTGCAAGAACACCCCATTGGTGGCGGACCACTTGCTGGATTCAAAGCCGGTCTTGAGGTGTGCATGAGCGAAATCGTAGTTCTCATTGCAACAGATATGCCATTTGCAGTATCTCGCACACTACATCTCATGGACTCAATGAAGCCGCACGATGATGCCGTCATGTATGTTGATGCAGAAGGATTTAAGCAATCACTCGCGGCTATCTATCGTGTCGAAGCAGTGGAGCGGGCATTGTCTCTGATGGGTAATGCCGATGGGCAATCAATGCAAACAATGCTTTCACATCTCCACATCCGCGAAATTGTAATGAGTAAAGAAGTTGCACAAGCTTTAAGTGATATCGATACGACCGAAGATCTCGAGCGCGCAATCGCTTTTGCATTACACATGAAGGATGGTCTGTAGTTATGAGCGCACTCGTTGAAGGAAGCTGGGATGTTGCACGCACTATCGCCACACAATCTTTTACATCTTTACCTGATGAACTAATCGAGGTTAAAAATGGTGTAGGTAGGACACTGTCTCGAGATGCACGTGCACTCTGTGATTTACCAACGTATGCAACGTCAGCGATGGATGGATATGCCGTTGCAGGAAATGGACCTTGGACAATTATTGGCGAAGTTAAAGCGGGTCTTCCGATGAAAGGAGAGTTAGCTGAAGGTTATGCAGTTGGAATTGCCACAGGCGCAGTAATTCCAACAGGCACACGTGGAATTATCCGTTGGGAAATTGCCATAGTGAGTGAAAATATTTTGGAGAGCGAAGTTTTTGAAAATCAAGATATTCGACCTGCCGCACATGAGTGTAAAGCCGGGGATGTTTTGGCGGCTGCTGGAACAGAGCTAAACCCAGGCAGCCTTGGCTTGCTCTCTGCCGCTGGCTTAGATCAATTATGGGTTACACGCAAACCACGAGTGGCACTGGTTCTCTTTGGAGATGAAATTCAATTGGCGGGTGTACCAAGTGATGGATTAGTACGTGATGCGTTAGGTCCACAACTCCCAGGCTGGTTAGAAAAATTGGGCTGCGAAGTTATAAGTACGAAATTCATTTCCGATGAGATTTCACTGGTGATTCAAGCGATTAATGATGGCTGCGCTAATGCCGATATCGTCATAACAACGGGTGGAACAGCCCACGGTCCAAGAGATTTTCTCCATGATGCACTCTCACATATCGATGCACAGATTCTTATCGATACCGTTGCCGTTCGTCCGGGCCACCCAATGCTCTTAGCGCGCCACAATAAATGCGCGCTATTAGGATTGCCCGGTAATCCACAGTCAGCGGTCGTGGCATTAATGTCTTTAGGCGCCCCCGTAATTGCATCAATGCTGGGACGATCTGGGAGCGAACTTCCAATAGTTATAACCCGAAGCGAGTTAACAGCTCCAGCAGATTTCACCCGACTTGTTATTGGAAATATTGTCAATGGGCAGTTTGAAGTCGGCCAATATTTAGGGTCGGCAATGTTGCGAGGCTTAGCCCATGCAACTGGATTTGCTGTCGTTACTAAAGAGTTAACTGCTGCGGGCGAATCTGTCCGTTGGCTATCGCTGCCTTAAGGAATTAGAGTTAACTCTATGAGCGATGGTTTAACCCACTTAAATTCGGCCGGTGAGGCGAATATGGTCGATGTTACCGGTCGCGAAATCTCGGTTCGAATTGCCGATACATCAGCAAAAGTCAATCTCTCATCCCACGTTGTCTCACTTTTGCGAGATGGCACAACCCCCAAAGGCGATGTCCTATCTACGGCACGTATTGCGGGAATTATGGCCGCCAAGAAAACGAGCGAGTTGATTCCGCTCACACATCCAATTGCAATCAATTCAATAACTATTGACTTATCAATTACGGATACTGGTGTGGCTATCAATGCTCGTGTGATTACATCAGATCGCACAGGTGTAGAAATGGAGGCATTAACTGCAGTTAGCGTCGCAGCCCTGACTATCATCGACATGGTTAAAGCTTTAGACCCTGCTGCGAGTATTACCGATATACAGATTGATTCAAAGTCTGGTGGTAAGAACGGTGACTGGTCGCGCACGTGAGCAAGCGAAGCGCATGTGTAATTACCGCTAGTGACCGGGCATCGCGCGGTATGTACTCTGATACAAGTGGTGAATTGTTGCGAGCCGGCTTAGAAGCACTCGGATATGACGTGAGTGCTCCAGTTGTAGTTGGCGATGATGTTGGAGCTATTTCGGCAGAGATTTCCAAAGCACTATCGAGCACGGTTAGATTAATCGTTACAACTGGCGGCACGGGTGTATCGCCGACGGATGTTACTCCTGAGGCCACTGCAGCATTCATTGAAAAATCTATTCCGGGTTTTGCCGAAGCTATGCGGGCCTATTCAAGAGAAAAAACGCCAACATCTGATTTAACACGAGGATTGACTGGAACAAATGGCACATCACTCATAATAAATCTGCCCGGATCACCGGGTGCCGTTCGTGATGGCTTAGTAATAATTGAGCGTGTAGCAGCACACATATTGGATCAACTCGAAGGTAGAGACCACTGATGTCAGAGGTTATGCGAGCCGATGTTACGACGCACATTATTGTAGTCGAGCAACTTGCCGCACTGGTTAGAGATAATCGTGCCGGCGCGGTAGTAGTTTTTAGCGGCGATGTGAGAAATCATGATGGAGGCAAAGAAGTCTTATCGTTGACATATGAGATTCATCCAACTGCACATGAGCAGATTGCATTAATTACAACGGCTTTGCTTAATGGGCGCGATGTCGTGAAAGTAGCGCTTTCGCATAGATATGGCGACATAGCAATTGGAGAAACAGCTTTTGGCGTTGCAGTTTCAGCCGAACATCGAGAAGCAGCTTTTAAAACCTGCTCGGCCTTAGTAGATGAGATTAAAGCCAAATTGCCCATCTGGAAGCATCAACGCTTTACCGATGGAACCGATGAGTGGGTCAATACGGCCTAGCTAGCCACCAGCAAAACGTGGAAGCACATCGATAATACTTCCATCATCTACAACAAAATTTTGATCATGTACAGCCACTGAATCAAGTAAGAAACTGCACTGTGCAATTACGTGGGCCAGAGCGGGTCTAGTTTGACAGATTTCGCTAATAATCTCTTGAAATTGCGCGCTGGCACAGAACATCTGATCGACACCTGCAGCAGCTCGAGCGGCAGCAAAGAATCTAATTTCTACCCCATTATCCATTTCACCATTGTATGGTTATGCCATGCTTGAATACTTCCTAATATTCGCGGTCGGTATTTTAGTCGGCGGAATAAATGGAATGGCAGGCGGAGCATCGGTCATCTCATATCCAGTATTACTTGCAACCGGAATGTCACCTGTGAGCGCGGCAATTACAAACGCCTTAGGTGTTACTCCCGCAAACTTCTTTGCACTCATTGCCGTGCGACATCAGATGCGAGCCTATTTTCAGCAGTACAAAACCTTGATTCTCATTTCAATTACCGGCTCAGCCATCGGAGCAGTGGCTTTATTGACCGTTCCACCAGGGGTTTTTGAAAAGATGGTGCCTTTTCTACTCCTTTTTGCGAGTCTTTCATTTTTAATTAAGGCTAAACCCGATAGAGGAGCACGGCACGAGCAGGTTGAAAAAATTGGATTGTTCGGAAGTGGGCTGTACTGCGGTTACTTTGGCCCTGGCCAAGGTGTCATCGTTATTGCCGTCCTTGCTCGAGATATCCGGCGAGATCCCAAGAGCTTGAATACAGCTAAGAACCTCATCGTCGGGTGGACCTCACTGATCTCTAACATCATCTATATCTTTAGCGGCCGGGCCGAATGGCCGTTCGTTATTGCCCTCGTATTAGGCGCAAGCATTGGGGGCACATTTGGTGGTCATTGGGCCGCCCGCATGCCTGTCCTCGTCTATCGCGCCCTGATTCTTACCGTAGGTTTTGGGGCTTCAGTCTGGCTATTTCAGAAGTATTATTTCGGCTAGCTCGCTGGTGTATCAATCTGTATATGACTGATATATCATCAACTCTATGAGCCAGGCCATTCATATCCTCTCCAGAGAGAGCGGTTCGCTATCAGACGAGGCCTATAGCCAAATTCGCTCCATGATCATCACATTGGAACTCGTTCCAGGATCGCTACTGAGTGAGAGTAATTTAATGGCCAAACTCGGCTTTGGTCGTACGCCGATTCGTGAGGCCCTTCGATCCTTAGCTAATGAAAAATTGGTGGAGGTTTATCCTCGCCGCGGAATGTTTGTCTCAAGCGTAGATGTACAAAATCTCTCAGCGCTCTCTGAAATTCGCGCGGTACTTGAGATTAAAGCGGCCGAACTCGCCGCAGAGCGCTCAACGTTAGCCGATCATGCAATTACTACAGCTCTCATCACTGAAATTAATGCTATTAAAGGCGATGTAAATATGGCGACTTTAATTGGATTAGATCAACGCATTCATCACCATATCTATCAATGCACTCACAATAAATTCTTGGCAGCGGCGCTCGATAACTATTATGCACACGCTCTACGTATCTGGTTTTTAGCTTTGGATCGCGTTACTGGTTTAACAGAAGCGATAATCGAACATCGCGCACTTCTTGAAGCGATTGCAAGTGCTGATTCGAGTGCGGCAGGCAAGGCAATGCGCGATCACGTTGAAGGTTTTGAAGCATCTATACGTAAATCTTTATAACCCACCACTTAAAAGAACGAGGAAAAACGCTATGAGTAAGTTACCTGAAAAAGCAAAGTGCGTAGTGATCGGCGCAGGTATTGTCGGCAATGGAATGGTTTATCACTTAGCGAAATTGGGTTGGAAAGATATTGTTCAGATTGATAAAGGGCCATTGCCTAACCCTGGCGGCTCAACTGGGCACGCCTCGAACTTTATTTTTCCTGTCGATCACTCTAAAGAGATGACGGCGATTACGGCAGAGAGTATGCGCCAATATAAAGAGTGGGGAACGTTTACCGAAACCGGCGGCATTGAAGTTGCTCGCACTTCAGAGCGGATGCAAGAGCTAGCACGTCGTATAACCTCAGCTAAATCGTGGGGCATTGATGGTGGTCAAATTCTTACGCCCGCAGAGGTTAAAACTCTGGTTCCGTACATTGACGAGAGCGTCATTGTGGGAGGTTATTATCAGCCTTCCGTTGGCGTAGTTGACTCACTACGCACTGGAACTTTGATGCGTGAGTATGCAATTGAAATCGGTGCCGCCCTCTCTTTTGCCAATATCGAAGTTCTAGATATAACTGTTGAAAATGGCCATGTCACTGGCGTCGTTACCGATCAAGGCACAATCGCGGCAGATTATGTTGTTATTGCAGCTGGCTGCTGGTCACCTAAACTTGCAGCGATGGCAGGTGCACATATTCCCTTAACGCCAGCGGTGCACCAAATGAAGGACATTGGACCAGTTCCATTTTTTAAGGATGCAAAAGGCGATATCGAGTGGCCAATCGTTCGCGATATGGATGTCTTTATGTACGAGCGCCAACATGGAACAGGACTCGAGATTGGCTCTTATGCTCACCGCCCAATTCTTTATACACCAGAGGATCTGCCATCAAATGCAACGGCAGCACTTTCACCAACTGAGTTTGCTTTTACCCAAGCTGACTTTGATATCCAAGATGAACACGCCTTTGAATTAATGCCCTCAATTGTTGGCGATGAAAATGTGCGTGAAAAATATGCAATCAACGGAATTCTTTCGTACACACCTGATGGGATGCCGATTCTCGGCGAAACTCCAGAGGTAAAAGGTTTGTGGTCGGTAGCAGCGGTTTGGATTAAAGAAGGACCTGGTACAGCTAAATCGGTAGCCGAATGGATGATTCTTGGGGATTCAGAGATTGATCTTCACTCCTCAAACATCGCACGTTTTCATGATCACCAAAAAGCTGAGTTCCATATTAAAGCTCGAGTTGATGAAAGTTTTAATAAGACGTATGGAATTGTTCATCCACTTGAGCAGTATGCATCGAACCGCAATGTGCGCCTCTCGCCATTTTATGCGGCAGAAAAGAATCTTGGTGCAGTTTTTTATGAGACCGCTGGCTGGGAACGTCCATTTTGGTATGAGTCAAATAAGCATCTCGTTGAAAAATTTGGCGAGAAAGTAATGCCACGTACTTCCGAGTGGGAGTCGCGTTGGTGGTCACCAATAATCAATGCCGAGCACTTACAAATGCGCGAAACCGCAGGAATTGTTGATCTATCTGCCTTTACGATTTTTGATGTAACTGGACCTGGCGCACTAGCAGTGGTGCAAAAGGCGGCGTTACGACAGATGGATGTCGCCATTGGTCGAGTTGTTTACACACCAGTCCTTGGACCAAATGGGGGGTTCAAATCAGATTTAACAATTATGCGACTTGATACCAATCACTTCCGTGTTGTGACAGGTGGCGCTCATGGAATGGCAGATAAGAAGTGGTTTAGCGATTTGTTACCGGCCGATGGTTCGGCACAGATTTTTGACTTAACTTCTTCATACACAACTATCGGAGTCTGGGGACCTAAAGCGCGCGAAATAATTCAAAAAATTACAAAGAGCGACATGAGTAAAGAGGCATTTAAGTTCAGTACCTGCAAAGTTATTGAAATAGGACCACTTCGCGTTTTAGCATCTCGCATCTCATACGTTGGCGATCTTGGGTGGGAGTTCTACATTCCAATCGAACAAGGCGCCAAATTGTGGGAAATGTTGTGGGAGAGTGGTAAAGACCACGAGATGATTCCAGTCGGTATTGGCGTTTATGGAACTACTGGGCGGTTAGAAAAGAGTTACCGCGCATATGGCCCTGAACTTGAAACCGAGTACACGGTTGTAGAGGCTGGAATGGTGTCACCTAAGCTAAAAGAGGCTGATTTCATCGGAAAGGAAGCACACGTTAAGCATCGAGGTGAAAAACCAATCGCAATTCTCTGCACACTTTTTGTTGATGATCACACTTCATCGGCTGGTGAAAAGAGATACATGATGGGTAACGAACCAATTCTTACTCTTGATAAGCAACCAATTGTAGATTCGCATGGTCGCCGCTCGTATGTTACAAGTGCGGGATCTGCCCCTTCTCTAGGCAAGCACATCTTGATGTCATACCTACCAACAGAGCTAGCCGTCGCCGGCAATAAATTCCTGGTTGAGTATTTGGGTGAGCATTATCCATGTTCAGTTGCTGAAGTAGGTGCAACATCAGTCTTTGATCCTTCAAATGAAAGGATTATGGCCTAATGGATGTACTTGTCTGTTTAAAGCGCGTGCCATTAGCAGGAGGAACTTTAATTCTGACTCCAGATTCTCGAGACATTGAAACGAAACATCTGGGTTTTGGGATTTCTCCCCACGAAGAAAATGCCGTCGAGGCAGGCGTGCAGCTAGTTGAACAAATGGGTGGCACGCTCACGCTTTTAACACTTGGGCCTAGTGATGCCGAAGAACAACTTCGATCGCAGTTAGCAATTGGTGCGACTCGTGCAGTTTTAGTTGAAACCGATGGGCAAGAGTGGGACCCTCAGGGGACGGCAGCTGCATTAGTCGATGCGATTAATGCCGATGAGACGAACTTTGATTTAATTATCTTTGGTGCCGAGTCGGCAGATAGTGCGGGCTACCAAATTCATATTCGAGTTGCCCATGCCCTTAACCGTCCGATTATTACAAATGTAAAGTCCATGAAAATTGAAAATGGCGTTGTTGCCTGTGAGCGCGTTGTAGCTAATGGTCGCGAGCATTATGAAGCACCGTTACCTGCAATCGTGACCGTTCGCGATGGTCTCAACATCCCCCGTTATCCATCGGTGCCGGGACGTATGCAGTCGCGTAAAAAAATTGTGGATTTGAAAAAGGCCGAGCCGCGAACTCCAAAACTTGAAAAAGTGACTCTCGCTTTAGCGCCATCTAAAGATAAAGGCGCTGAAATCTTAGGTAAGGGCACAGAAGCAGTTCCAGCCTTGGTTGAAGTGTTGAAGCAGATTGGAGCAATCTAATGATTCTGGTTCTTATAGATCATGATCGTGGAGAAATCGATCCGTTATCTCTGCGAGCACTCACTGCTGCGCGAAAGTTAGGCCATGGGGTCGAAGCCGTAGCGATTGGTAGTGAAGGCGCTTCACTTGCGGGGATTGTAGGCGAATATGGCGCAACAGTTTTGCACGTAGCAACACATAGCGCCATTACCGATTACACGCCGAGGGCATCGGGCCGTGCACTTATGGATTTAGTTGAAAAACTAAAGCCGGCTGCGGTTTTGGCGGCAGGTAGCCCACGTGGAAATGAACAACTCGCACATTTGTCCGCCTTTTTAGATGTGCCAATGGCCGCTGAATGCTCTGAAATAACTGTGGGCTCACCTCATCACGTGCTTCGAGCGCGATGGGCGGGCAACCTCATTGAATCAGCACTTGTTCACTCTGATTTACTCGTTGCTAGCATTCTTGGTTTTTCAATTGAAGCACAAGCAACAGGTGGCGCGCCGGCAACCGTTGTCTCTTTCGAACCTTCGTTGCATCCAGAAGACCGCGTTGTAAGAATTTTAAGCCGTGATTCCGGAGAGTCTAAAGGTGGGATCACTCTCAATGATGCAAAGGTAATAGTGTCAGGAGGAAGAGGAGTTGGCGGAGCCGAGGGCTTCGGAAAGTTAGAAGAGTTGGCAGAGCTCCTTGGTGGAACAGTGGGCTGTTCTCGCGTTGTAACTAGTTCTGGTTGGCGCCCACATGCCGAACAAGTGGGGCAGACTGGTACCAAAGTCGCACCGGATCTCTACATCGCTGCGGGAATTTCAGGAGCGATGCAGCATATTGCTGGAATGAAAAATAGTAAGACAATCGTCGTTATCAATACCGATCCAGAAGCTCCGATACTTCGTTATGCCGACTACGCAATCATCGGAGATTTACACCAAATTATACCTGCGCTCACAAGCGCCTTACGTCAGGCTAAGGGATAAAAAATGTCAGATATCGAAATTGCACAAGCTGCAACCATGAAATCAATCAATGAGATTGGAGCATCTCTTGGTATTGATGTTGAAAATCTTGAGGCGTATGGAAAATATAAAGCGAAAGTAAATTTGAAGTATTTAACCGCACTCCCTGAGCGAAAAGGATCAAAACTAATTTTGGTGACTGCAATTAGTCCAACTCCAGCAGGGGAGGGCAAGACCACTACAACAGTTGGTTTGGGCGATGCACTTCGTCACATCGGCAAAAATGCGATGATTGCATTGCGCGAACCCTCTCTGGGTCCAGTCTTTGGAATGAAAGGCGGCGCAGCCGGAGGTGGATTTGCCCAAGTAGTCCCTATGGAGGACATAAATCTTCACTTTACAGGCGATTTTAATGCCATTGCTCTGGCAAATAACTTGCTCGCAGCCCTAATCGATAACCATATTCACCACGGCAATGAGTTAGCAATCGATATCCGAAGAGTTACGTGGAAGCGAGTTATCGACATGAATGATCGGGCGCTGCGCGAGATTATTCAATCTATTGGTGGCGTAGGCAATGGTTATCCACGCAGTGATGGTTTTGACATTGTTGTGGCCTCCGAAATTATGGCCATCTTCTGTCTTGCAACATCGATCGAAGATTTAAAGGAAAGAATAGGCAAAATCGTTGTTGGCTATAAGCGCGATAAGACTCCAGTGCTTGCAAGCGAACTCAATGCTCAAGGTGCAATGACGGTTATTTTGAAAGATGCTTTTCAACCTAATTTAGTTCAAACTTTAGAAAACACCCCTGCATTTATTCATGGTGGACCATTTGCCAACATAGCTCATGGCTGCAATTCGGTTGTTGCTACGACTTCGGCCATGAAACTTGCCGATTATGTAGTGACAGAGGCGGGTTTTGGCGCAGATCTTGGTGCTGAAAAATTTATCGATATTAAATGTCGAAAGTCGGGTTTGCGTCCATCGGCATGTGTTCTCGTTGCAACGGTGCGTGCAATTAAATATCACGGTGGAGCTGATTTGAAGACTATTACTGAGGAGAATCTAGGAGCACTTGAGGCGGGGATAGTTAATTTAGAGCGTCATATTCATAATATTAAGGATGTTTACAATTTGCCGTTAGTTGTTTCAATTAATAACTTTACGAGCGATACCGCTGCTGAGATTGAATTACTTCGTGCACGCGTAGAAGCTATGGGAGTAAAAATTGTTCTTGCAACCCACTGGGCAGATGGTGGCGCGGGAGCCACAGATTTAGCTCATGCAGTTGTGGAACTCTGCGAAGAACCCAATAAAATGAACTTCGTATATGAGGATGAGATGAGTTTGTGGGAGAAAATTAATGCCGTTGCCACAAAAATATATGGCGCAAAAGAAGTTACGGCCGATGCAAAAGTACGTCTGAAGTTAAAGGAGCTAGAAGCCTCCGGATATGGTGGATTTCCTATCTGCGTTGCTAAGACTCAGTACTCCTTTAGCACCGACGCCGCCCTTCGCGGGGCACCCAGTGGGCATTCACTCAATATCCGCGAGGTAAAGCTATCTGCCGGCGCCGAATTCATCGTGATGATCTGCGGTGAAATAATGACAATGCCAGGCTTGCCAAAAGTTCCGGCGGCTGAACGCATTGATTATGTTGATGGAAAGGTCGTAGGTTTGTTCTAATGAAGTATTCGACGTGGTCACACGAGAGAGCAGTAGCTCTTCTTGCGACCCTGCGCGAAGAAAAAGGAGCAGTACTCATGGCCCTGCAGTTAATGCAGAGAGAGTTTGGGTATGTAGATAAAGCCTGCGTGGAACTCATTGCACAACTCTTTAATAAAACACGGGCAGATGTACATGGAGTTTTAACTTTTTACCATGATTTGCGAACTACACCACCACCACCGCACGAGATCTCTATCTGCGTAGCTGAGGCTTGCCAAGCTGTTGGGGCACGTGAATTAGAACGCGAAGTGAAAGGTAAATTTCCGCAGGAAACTCGGGAGAGTTACTGCTTTGGAAACTGCGCACTTGGGCCTGCTGCAATGGTGGATGGAATGCTCATCGGTCGAGCGAGCCTTGAAAAGATTGAGAAGGCGCGACAATGAGAGTATTTGTTCCAGGCGATAGCGCTGCAGTATCAGTTGGCGCCGATGAAGTTGCTGCGGCTTTTGCAGAGTTACTACCAGATATTGAGATTGTTCGAAATGGTTCACGTGGAGCTTTGTGGCTTGAAACTCTTGTCGAAGTCGAACTTCCAACTGGGCGCATTGCTTATGGTCCAGTTAGTAAAAAGGATGTGCAATCTCTCATACATGCGGATTTTCTACAGGGCGGCGCACATCCTTTGTCACTTGGGAAAACCGATGAGATTGTTTGGTTAGCCTCGCAAGATCGTGTCACCTTTGCACGAGTTGGCATAATCGATCCACTCTCTCTCGATGACTATCGTGCCAATGGTGGATTGATTGGTTTGCATAAAGCGCTCATGCTTGAAAAGGATTCGATCATCGATGAAATTGCAGAGTCGGGGTTGCGCGGTCGTGGCGGTGCAGGTTTTCCAGCCGGCATAAAATGGCGTGCGGTATCACAAACCATCAGCGACGAGAAATATATTTGTTGTAACGCCGATGAGGGTGATAGTGGAACTTTCGCCGATCGCATGTTAATTGAGGGCGATCCATTTACTCTGATAGAAGGTATGACTATTGCAGCGATTGCAGTTGGTGCGACTCAAGGCTATGTCTATATTCGATCTGAGTATCCATATGCGATTTCAATTCTACAAAAAGCAATTGATATTGCACGTAATAGTGATTGGCTAGGAAGTCGAGTTCTAGGAACCCCTCATTCATTTGATATACAGATTCGGGTGGGTGCTGGCTCCTATGTCTGCGGAGAAGAAACTGCAATGTTGGAAAGTATTGAAGGCAAACGTGGAGTAGTACGTTCAAAGCCCCCATTTCCAGCGATAGAAGGTCTCTTTGGCCAACCAACTGTTATTAATAATGTTTTAACACTGTCCACGGTCCCGATGATTATGGCGCAAGGGGCCGATTTTTATAAAGCTCGTGGTGTTGGACGCTCAATGGGCACTCAAGTATTTCAATTAGCAGGAAATATCGCACGAGGTGGAATCGTGGAGTGTGCATTTGGAATCAGTCTCGATGAGTTAGTGAATACCTATGGGGGAGGCACACTTACTGGTCGACCAGTTCGCGCAGTACAAATCGGCGGTCCGCTAGGGGCATATTTCTCAACGGCACAGTTTGAAACTTCAATGGATTATGAGTCACTTATCGCTGCCGGTGGAATGTTGGGCCATGGTGGCATTGTGGTCTTTGATGACACGATTGATTTAGCCGTGCAGGCTAAGTTTGCGATGGAGTTTTGTGCCCTCGAATCGTGCGGAAAATGCACACCCTGTCGAATTGGCTCTACTCGGGGGTCTGAAACAATTGACTTGATCATTAAGGGCGTTAGGGTAGATGAGAATAAGAAACTACTTCTTGATCTTTGCGAAGTGATGACCGATGGATCTCTCTGCGCCATGGGCGGTTTGACTCCTTTGCCGGTCAAAAGTGCAATGATTAACTTCCCGTCAGACTTCAATGGAGTACGCAGATGACAATGGTTTTTGAATCTGATTTTGGCACACCTGCCAGTCAAAGTACTGATGAAGTCAACCTTGAGATTGATGGCAGATCAATCACGGTCCCCGCCGAAACCTCGATTATGCGTGCTGCGTTGGAGGCTGGAATCGATATTCCAAAACTCTGTTCTACTGATCGCTTAAAGGCATTTGGTTCTTGTCGACTATGTGTCATTGAAGTTGATGGTCGCAACGGCACGCCATCATCGTGTACAACTCCTGTTGCCCAGGGAATGAAAGTTTCAACTCAATCAGAAAGGCTTGATCGAATTCGTAAAGGTGTAATGGAGTTGTACCTTTCGGATCATCCCGAACATTGTGCCACTGGAGATGAGTGTGAAGTTCACGGAGTGGCTAGGAAAGTCGGTGTTACATCAAGTCGATACGCCAGCATTGATACACATTTAGGATTGAAAAAAGATGAGAGTAATCCATACTTTACTTTTGATTCCACAGAGTGCATCGTCTGTAATCGCTGTGTACGAGCGTGCGATGAAGTCCAGGGGACATTTGCATTAACGATTGAAAACCGTGGATTTGAAGCAAGGGTTTCATCATCGGGCACATCCTTTATTGAAAGTGAATGTGTCTCATGTGGTGCTTGTGTGCAGGCTTGTCCTACCGGAGCTTTAACTGAAAAGACTTTATTAACTATCGGTTCACCAACTTCATCGGTCATTACAACATGTGCTTACTGTGGCGTTGGGTGCAGTTTTAAAGCTGAAATGCGTGGAGAAGAAGTTGTACGCATGGTTCCTCTAAAAGCAGGCGGTGCAAATGAGGGACACTCATGCGTTAAGGGCCGTTTTGCTTATGGTTATGCCACACACTCAGATCGAATTACAAAGCCCATGATTCGAAACGCGATTACAGATCCCTGGAAGGAAGTTTCCTGGGCAGAGGCGATCTTTTTTGCCGCCGATGGTTTGAAACGAATACAAAGTGAAAGTGGAGTGAATGCAATTGGTGGAATTACATCTTCACGTTGTACAAATGAAGAAGTATTTGTCGTCCAAAAGATGGTTCGAGCAGCATTTGGCAATAACAATGTAGATACATGTGCACGTGTATGCCATTCGCCAACTGGATATGGCTTAGGACAGACTTTTGGAACTTCGGCCGGAACCCAGGATTTCGAGTCGGTAGAACATAGTGATGTCATTATGCTCATTGGGGCTAACCCAACCTCGGCTCACCCTGTTTTTGCCTCGCGTATGAAACAAGCCATTCGTAAAGGTGCCCAATTAATCGTCATTGATCCCCGCGTGATTCCACTGGTGCGTACTCCTGGTGTTGTTGCCGCCCATCACTTGCAATTAATGCCAGGTACAAATGTTGCAGTTATTAACGCCTTAGCTCATGTGGTTGCAACCGATGGATTGATTTCTCGTGAATTCGTTGATGCGCGGTGTGATGCACAGTCATTTAAGGAATGGGAGGATTTTATCTCTCTGCCCGAAAATTCTCCTGAGGCTTTAGAGGAGTCTTCTCGTGTACCTGCAGCTCAGATACGGGCTGCGGCGCACCTCTTCGCTAGTGCGAAAAACGGTTCCATATATTATGGCTTGGGCGTGACCGAGCACAGCCAGGGCTCGACAATGGTGATGGGTATTGCAAATCTTGCAATGGCAACTGGAAATATCGGGCGAAAAGGTGTTGGGGTTAATCCGCTTCGTGGGCAAAACAACGTACAGGGTTCGTGCGATATGGGCTCTTTCCCACATGAGCTCTCGGGTTATCGTCATATTTCAAATCCCGATACACGCAAGATTTTTAATGACGCATGGGGAATCGAACTTCAATCTGAGCCAGGTATGCGCATTCCAAATATGTTTGATGCCGCTATCGCTGGTGAGTACCGTGGACTCTATGTACAGGGTGAAGATATTGCACAATCTGATCCGAACACATCACATGTGCATGCAGCACTACGCGCGATGGAGATGGTAATTGTTCAAGATTTATTTCTGAATGAAACTTCGAAATTTGCTCACGTATTCTTGCCAGGTACTTCATTTTTAGAAAAAGATGGCACATTCACAAATGCAGAACGGCGCATCAATCGAGTTCGTCCCGTCATGAAATCAAAGACAGGTAAGAGCGAATTTGAAGTCACCTGTGATTTGGCAACTGCTATGGGCTATCCAATGTCCTATGAAAACGGCGCCGAAATTATGGATGAAATTGCAGCGACAACACCGACTTTTGCAGGTGTCTCTTTTGCAAAGTTGGATGAACTCGGCAGTATCCAATGGCCGTGTAATGAGGCCAATCCAGAAGGAACTCCGATGATGCACGTAGAGAGATTCGTACGTGGCGAAGGTCGATTCATGAAAACTCCATATGTACCAACAGATGAAAAAGCTACACGTAAATATCCGCTTCTGCTCACCACAGGGCGCGTCTTGAGCCAATACAACGTAGGAGCCCAAACTCGTCGTACGTCAAATAACATTTGGCATAGTGAAGATATTTTAGATGTGCATGAGTCCGATGCCGAATTGCGTGGAATTGCCGATGGTTCGTGGGTCAAACTCTCAAGTCGGGTTGGTGAAACTATTTTGAAAGCCCGAATCACCGATGAGGTTCCAGCAGGTGTCGTATATACAACTTTTCATTTCCCTGAAAGTGGCGCAAATGTCATCACGACTGATTTTTCAGATTGGGCAACTAACTGTCCCGAATATAAAGTCACGGCGGTAGAAATTGCACCTAGTATTAAAGGCCCGGGTGCGATGGTCGAGACACATATCGGTGGAGATCCTCAATTGGATTCCATAGTGCGCATGGCTAATCAGATCGCAGCAAATTTCTTAGCAACTGATGCGCCTGAAATTAAAGTGGCCCACCATATTGAGCAGTTCTGGACTCCAGTAATGATTGAGCGGTTACGAAATGATGTAGATCATTCATTACTCTCACCGGCCGTAGTGAGGGCAATTAAAATTACATCAATGGCTAATTAGAACCTCCAATTGTTTTCGTAAACCTTTATATCCAACGATTAGCTTTTCAAGTGGTAAACCAATTTCATTGGCTGCATCCGTAGCAGCTTGCTCTAACTCTAAAGTTGGCCTTTGGGCTAGCCAAACCACGCGCGTGTAGTTGCGAAAATAATCATCTCGCAGATTCGGATATTTATCTAAGCCTAACTCGACAATGACACTTCGATGAAAGGATTTAACGAGAAAATCGGTGAGAAAATAAGTTCCAGCATCTTCGGCCATCAACCTCTCAATTTCAGAGGCTCCCGCAAAGATGTCATAGCAATGATTACCACCTAATCGCGCGACGTCATGGCGCGCAATTACAGAATCGAGTGCACCATATGTTCCGCAATCGGCGTAAGCAACGGCGCATTTAGAGTGCCTATCTTTAATCTCTGACAAAAGCACATCAACTTCGGCAGCGATTTTTTCAGGGTGGTTATGTAAAAGCGGTGGCAATGGATAAATAGTTATGTCAAGGCCAGCATCTCCGGCAATTTCACTGATATGTGTGGCCAATGCACCACAGGCCACGATGCCGATACTCATGCTGGAAAAGCTAAGCGATCCACAAATTTGTCGTTGAAATCTGCGCGATCTGAGAGTTCGACATATGAGATCTCTTCCAATAAAGCCGCTGCTCCATGTCGCTCTTGAGCAGATAGCAAGACCATTTTTGCACCCTCTCCCGCAACATTACCCGCCGATAAAATGCGCATAACGGAGAGTTTAGGTACGAGACCTATTTTAACGGCAGATGCGGGGGAGAGATAAGAGCCAAATGAGCCGGCAAGAAGGACTTGTTGAATCTCAGACTCCTCCACACCAAACTCTTCTAAAAGTAATGCCCAACCGGTTGCAATGGCCGCCTTAGCAAATTGAAGTTCGCGCACATCACGTTGAGTTAAATACACGCAATCAGTTAAGTCGCCGACCTCTTTACTCCATGTTAAGACAAACACCCGTTCTCCCTCGCGCATAAGTAATCGATCCGCCAAGGTTGGTGCTAACTCTTTAGCGACCTCATCGGTGACAAAGCGTCCAGAGTGATCGAGTAAGCCAATGCCAACGAGACTGGCACATGCATCGACTAAACCTGAGCCGCAGATACCAATAGCCGGGGTATCATCAATAGTGCCGATAACTAGTTGGCCGTCGGTAATTTTAATTGTTTCTATCGCACCAGATGCGGCGCGGACGCCACATTTAATACTTGCCGCCTCAAATGCCGGACCAGCCGGGGCCGCAGTCGCCAAGATCTTTTCACCATCTCCAAGGACGATTTCACAGTTCGTTCCGACATCGATAAATAAGCGCAAGCGCTTGTCGCGATCCATTCCAGATGCAAGGGCACCAGCGATAATATCTCCACCAACGTAAGCACCTAACGATGGCAAAATAA
Source organism: Candidatus Planktophila sp. (assembly GCA_030681675.1). Classification (NCBI taxonomy): domain Bacteria; kingdom Bacillati; phylum Actinomycetota; class Actinomycetes; order Candidatus Nanopelagicales; family Candidatus Nanopelagicaceae; genus Candidatus Planktophila; species Candidatus Planktophila sp. The sequence goes on along the minus strand of JAUXRP010000003.1, from coordinate 21,902 downwards.
TCGCTTTTGCGCGCGGATGAATAACGATCCCAATATCTTTAGCCTCTACATCTGGAAAATCTGCTGCCGCCATAATAAATGGCGCAACGCCTAGTGGTTCAGGGTCAATTCCCAGGAGAAGTTGGTTCATAGTGGCATTACCCGCGATAGCGATTTCATAGACATGCAGTGGGTCGACACCGGCCTCCATGCAGACTTCTTGAGTAAGTTGATTAAGCGTCTCTTGTGCGAGCGATGATAGTTTTTCAAGGGCAGCTGGATCCAACATCGTTGCACTAATTCGCGTGATTACATCGGCGCCAAAGGGTTGCTGCTTATTGAGAATAGATTTAACCGCTAACGGTGTGCCGGTATTTAAATCTAACAAAGTTGCCACCACGGTTGTAGTTCCTAAGTCGTAGGCGATTCCATAGCGAAAGGCCGTTGTATCTCCAGGTTCAATATCTATGAAGGCTTGATCGACAAAGACTGCAGTTACTTTAAAATTGGATGCGCGCAAAACTCGTGGGATATTTCGCATTGCCGCAAGGGATGCTGTGCCTTCGATATCATCAATGGCATCAAACAAGCGCACCAAGTCAGTTCGCTGATCATGTAACGTCGGCTCCTCTAATTCAACGTAACGTTTCTGCACCGCGGGACGTAAAATAACCTGGCGCCCTACGCCAACAGTTGCAGCCTTTGGGCGAGTTGTTAAAGCAGGAACATCAATAGAAATATCGGTGCTTGTGCGCACAAGGCAGGCCAATCTCCAGCCCTGTTTAATTTCGGTTTCAGTGAAGGCTCGAAAATCTAACTTAGATGGATCAACTTCACCATCGGTAATTTTGATGCGGCACTTCTTGCAGGTTCCATATCCACCGCATGTTGAATCAATAGCAATACCGTTCCAAGAAGCGGCATCGAAGGCACTGACTCCTGTCGGAACAGTAATAGTTTTTTCCGATGCAACTGAGTTATCTTTTTCAAGTGATCTAAAGGCGAGCTTGACCCGACTGGTACCGTCATGATGTGGCACAAGTGATGGATCGAGCTCTTTGTTACTAATTCTCATTCACCTTTTTCAGAGGTCGCAGTAGTTTTTGCAGCCTCCATTGCTCTAAAACGTGTAATCCAGTTTGATCCCCATGGATCTAGACCGAGGAGCAAGTCTGCAGCACGCACTGATTCAACGATTAATGGGGTACGAGAGTCCATGACCGCAGAGGTCAAACCATGTGACATTGCCGCGGGCAAGAAAGCTGCGTTAAGTGCATGGCGATAGGGAAGACCAAAAGAAATATTAGATGCGCCAAGGGTCATATTTAGCCCCCATTTTTCACGGATTAAGTAAATAGTTTCTAAAGTAATTTTGACCGCTTCGGGATCGGCGCCAACGGTCATTGCTAATGGATCGATAACTAAATCCTCAAGGGGAATACCATGTTTTTCAACTGCCCGAACAATTTTTTCAGTAATCACTATGCGCTCGGCGGCCGTTGCAGGAATTCCAGTCTCATCATTAGGTAGTGCGATGATTGCAGCGCCATGTTTTTTAATTAGGGGTAGAACTAAATCCATACGTTCATCTTCGCCGGTAACACTATTGACGAGAGCTTTACCTTGATATGTTTCAAGACCGGCTTGCAACGCCTCAATAATCGATGAGTCGATACAAATTGGCGTGTCGGTTATTGATTGAATCAAAGTAATGGCTTTAGATAAGAGAGCGGGTTCATCTGTCAGAGGGACTCCCATATTCACATCTAGAACATTGGCACCGCCTGCGATTTGATCGACAACATCTTTTTCAATAGCCGAAAGATCGCCAGCGCGCAGCTGTAATTGAAACTTCTTTCGGCCCGTTGGGTTGATACGTTCTCCAATAATGCAAAAAGGTTGGTCGTGGCCGATTGTTACAGTTTGGCCAGGAGAAGAGAGAACTGTATGCATTATGTGCCCCTATCGTTTCGGTGTTCTGCCTAAGTCGCTCATAAAGAGATCAAGTGATCCATCATGACGAAAATCTGTGATGTGAAGACCACGGACTCCGGGGAGAGTGAGTGCGTGCAAAGCCAGCTCAAGAGTTAACTTATTGACCTCAACACTGGGATCACTGGCGCTTTGTACACGTGCCAAGGTGCTAGTCGGAACGTCGATGCCGGGAACCTTATCATTCATAAAGCCCAATCCTTTGGCGCCTTTAACTAAGACTACGGTCGGAATGAGCTTGAGATCTGGCGCGCTTTCTGCCACACCTTTGCAGAAAGCCTCAAGGCGATCAGGGTGATAGCAGATTTGAAGTTGTAAGAATTTTGCCCCTGCGCGGTATTTTTTAAGCGCCCGTTGAATTCGATAGTCAAATGGAGGGGCTGCGGCGTTTTCAACGGCCCCACAATAAAAATCTGGAGCTGGTTTGATAGGCCTTCCTGAAAGGTACTTACCTTCCCCCATGATTCGAGCGATATTTATCGCTTGAGCGCTATCAATATCAAAGACTCTTCGAGCTTCGGGCTCATCGCCGGCCGTGACATCATCACCAGTTAATAGTGAGAGATTTGTTATCCCATGAAGGGATGCACCCATCATGTCGGACTGGATTGCTAGGCGATTTTTATCACGACAGACTATCTGCATGATTGGCTCTAACCCAAACATCTTCATTGCTATGGCAGTGGTTGTATTAGATGTATGTGCATGAGCTGCTGGATTATCAGTTGCATTCACGGCATCAAACCATGGCGCTAAGCGAGCTGCATTTCTTTCAACACTTGCCATTCCACCGCCATCGACAGATGGAAACTCAGCAGTGAAAACTACATCACTTGTATTTTCTAATTTTTCCCGTAGCACCGACACTAGTGCTCACTACCTTGTACCGACCAACCATCCGGAACTTGCTGATCGCGCTTAGTTATTAAATTGACCCACGAAGAAGTTCCATGTAACTGCATATCTACCGGCGGACGAAGTTCGTTGTAATGCTCCTTCCATACCTTTGGCAATGGAAGTGAAATGGTGCGATCGTAGGCTTTTACCCAAATGCACTGCATCTCTGGAATAACTTCACAGTTGCCATTTTCGCGTACTCCGCCACATGGACCATTGCGCAATGTTTTAGGACATGTCATCGGACAGGTCATTCCTGTTGAATGAAGTACGCACTGACCACACATGCGGCAGTCCCAAACAGGCGCTTTCAACGCGTGTTCAATAAAGGGGAGAAGTTTTTTTAGCATTTTTCTCTTATGCAGAAACCGCAGCACGCTTCTTAGCGATTAAATCCTTAGCAATACGTACTGCAGTCGATGCATCGGCGGCAAAACCATCAGCGCCAACGACATCGGCATATTCCTGAGTAACTGGAGCTCCACCAACCATGATGATGACTTGATCGCGAAGACCAGCCTTTGTAATTTCATGAATATTGACTTTAAACATCGGCATGGTCGTCGTTAAAAAGGCCGACATTCCAACGATATCTGGCTTGTGCTCGAGAATTCCAGCGATAAATTTCTCAGGAGCAACCTGTACCCCCAGGTCAATAACGTTAAAGCCGGCACCTTCGAGCATGATATTTACTAAGTTTTTACCGATGTCGTGAACATCGCCCTTAACTGTTCCCATTAAATACGTACCGACAGTTTCAGCGCCTGTTTCTGCTAACAAGGGACGCAGAAATGCGAGTGCCCCCGACATCGCCTTACCGGAAACGAGCATCTCTGGAACAAAGAAATCTCCGCGCTCAAATCGAGCACCCACTTCTTCGAGCGCTGGAATGAGGGCATCAAAGAGAATAGTGCTCGGAGTCATACCATCGGCGATCCCCGCTTTAGTTAACTCTAAAACGGCAGGAGCATTGCCAACTAAGGTCTCGTCAAAGAGCGCCTTGATTATGTCGTCATGAGTCATGCTGCACCTATCTTTCCTTCATGTTTTGCCTGGAGTGAGTGGATCTCTTGGATAATAACTTCGCCTATCTTGGCTAAATCTCTCTGCGTTAATCGTGGAGATGGACCAGAGATTGAAATTGCTCCAACAACTCGACCATCATCTTCACGAATGGGCGCAGCTACTGCAACTAATCCCTCTTCGAGTTCATCGATAATAATTGCATATCCTTTTTTGCGAACGTTCTCGAGTTCAGTCAATAGTTTTGGTCGAGAAGTAATTGTCTTTGCCGTGAGTTTTTCAAGTTTGCCAAGTGGAATCGTTGCTGCGCCATACGCCAAAAGAATTTTCCCGAGAGCTGAGGCATGAAAAGGAATACCTCTACCAACCCAGTTTGTTGCACCTAATAAATAATGGCCATCAACTTGATCGATTAATTTCATTTCGCCATTACTTGCAATGGCTAAATTTGCTGTTTCTCCAGTAATCATTGCTAATTTCTCCAAAACCGAATGTACTCGCGCGATCAACACTGAGTCGTGATTTTGTGAGCGGGCAAATTGAGTCAGCACATCCCCTGCGATGAAGGCTCCTTGTTGATCTCGACGTATAAGCCCTTGACGCTCTAGAGCACTGAGCATCCGTGAGGTAGTGCTCTTTGGAATTTCATAGGTACGAGCCAGTTGAGATAAAAGTGGCGGGGTCGAAGATTTTAAAATGTGAATAAGCAAGGCACTGGCACGATCGATAGCCTGTGTTCCCCTCACTAACTCACTCATCACCCCTCCTTTCACGGTTACCATAGTGTTCCATAATATGGAACCACTGTTCCACTATCTAAGGGTATTCTCGTTCGTGTCCAATGGTCAATAGACACGAAGGAGTGCTTCATGTTTGAAAATCGAATGCCACGATATGAAATCTTAAGCCAAGAATCTATGGCGACGTTAACGGCTGGCTGGCGCCGAATCGTCTCTGAAATTGGCATTGAGTTCATGTCGCCTTGGGCTATAGATCTTCTCCGTGAGGCTGGACAAAGCGTTGAAGGCGAGAACGTTAAATTTGATCCAGACTGGATTTTGAAGCAGTGCGCATTAGCGCCACGTGAGTTCAACCTTCGCGCTCGCAACCCAAAAAATAATGTTCACATTGGTGGTAATTCGATGGTCTTTGGTGGCGTTTACGGTCCACCATTTGTACGCGAAGGCGATATTCGCCGCGATGCGACCTTTAATGACTACGAAAATTTTTGCAAGTTAGCGCAATCATTTGATGCGCTAGATAGCGTCGGTGGTGTTGTCTGCGAACCTAACGACTTATCCCTTGATTCACGCCACTTAGATATGGCCTATGCCGCGGCTACGCTGACCGATAAGTTTTTTATGGGTAATGTTGTCACGGCCCAGAATGCAAAAGATGTCATCGCAATGGCAGAGATAATTCATGGTGGTCGTGAAGCGATAGTTGAAACTCCCGCTCTGATTTCTCTGATTAATTGCAACTCACCTTTGCGTTGGGATGATCGAATGCTGGACTCACTTCGTGAATATGTTTTAGCGGGGCAACCAGTTGTAGTTACACCATTTCTTTTGATGGGCGCAATGAGCCCTGTAACGATTCCTGCCACACTGGCACAACAGATAGCTGAAGCATTAACTGGAATTGCGCTCGCGCAGACACTCAATCCGGGATGTCCAATAGTTTTTGGCTCTTTTCTATCTAACATCGATATGCAATCGGGTTCGCCACAGTTTGGTACGCCAGAATCTGGAATTGGTCTTCTCTGTACCGGTCAAATCGCACGAAGTTTTAATCTTCCATTTCGCGGCGGTGGAGGCTTGAACTCTTCACAGACAGTTGACGCACAATCTGCATATCAATCCATGATGACGATGATGCCTACATTTTTATCGGGCACTAACTGGGTAATGCATACTGCAGGTTGGTTAGAAGGTGGCCTGGTCTCTTGTTATGAAAAGTTTATTCTCGATATTGAAATCCTCCAATCACTCATGACTGAGTTCACTCCACTTGAATTTACTATTGAATCTTTAGCCTTTGATGCCCATCTTGAAGTCGGACACGGGGGTCACTTCCTCGGGGCGGCCCACACCATGGAGCGCTTCCGTGACTGCTTCTACCGACCATTTTTAACCAACAGCGATAATTTCGAACGTTGGACCCGATTGGGTGCTAGGGATACGAAGGCACGCGCTAGTGAAATTTACAAGAAAAAGTTGGAGGATTACGTCGCTCCTGACATGGATCTACGTATGCGACAAGAGCTCGACGAGTTTGTCGCTATGCGCAAAAGCCAACTAGATTAAATCCACTATGGTCACAACGCTTTTTATCGATGGAGCTTGGAGAGCGGCATCTGATGACGGCAACCATGATGTCCATAGTCCGCACGATCAAAAGGTTGTCGCCACGGTTTCACAAGCGACACAGGCCGATGTGCACGATGCAATCACCGCAGCCCGAAACTCTTTTGACTCTGGTGTATTTACCTCATGGAGTTTTAAAGAACGTAGTGATTTAGTTTCAACAATTGCCGACTTACTAGAGCGTGATGCCGACTTAATCGCCCGTAAAGAGAGTGATGACACCGGAAAGCGATTTATCGAGGCCCAATATGATGTCGCCGATGTCATTTCGACATTTAGACACTTCGCAACCCTTGGCGCTAAAGAGCATGCACGAAAGGTTGATGTTGGTCTACCGCATGTAAGTAGCCGCATTGTTCACGAGCCACTCGGTGTTGCCTCCCTTATTGGACCCTGGAACTATCCGCTCTTGCAGATCGCTTGGAAAGTTGCTCCTGCTCTAGTAGCAGGATGCTCCTTTATTGTTAAGCCCTCCGAGTTAACGCCTCAGAGTGCAATTGCTCTCATGAAAATAATTGAAGAAGCTGGTACTCCAAAAGGAGTTGCAAATTTAATTTTAGGTCCTGGCTCTGTGGTTGGCACTCTGCTCATTAATGATCCACGCGTAGATTTAGTCTCTTTCACTGGTGGGTTAACAACGGGCCAGACAATTATGAGGGCGGCAGCGCAAACGGTGAAAAAATTAGCCCTCGAGCTCGGTGGTAAAAATCCACATATTATCTTTGCCGATGCAGATATCGATGCTGCAATTGATAACGCCGTGACTGCAGCCTTCTTGCACTCTGGACAAGTGTGCTCGGCAGGAACTCGATTGATCGTTGAACGTTCGATTCATGATCGTGTGGTTAATGAAATTGTTCGACGCGCAGCAAAGATTCGACTTGGGGGACCAGATGATGAATTGGCCGAAGCTGGACCATTAATTAGCGCGGCACATTTAAAAAATGTTAGCGAATATGTTGAGAAGGGTGTTGCTGAGGGTGCCACACTCTTAGTGGGTGGAAGACGAAGTGAGAAGCCCGAACATGCCGATGGCTGGTATTACCTGCCAACAGTTCTAGATAACGCTAAATCGTCCATGTCTTGCGTCCAAGAAGAGTCTTTTGGACCGATCATGACGGTAGAAGTATTTGATACCGAAGCGCAAGCAATAGCGATAGGAAATGATACGAATTTTGGTTTATCAGGAGGCCTGTGGAGCAGTGACTCTGAAAAAGCGGCTCGTGTGGCCAGTGCACTACGCCATGGCACTATTTGGGTCAATGATTTTGGTCCATATCGTCCAGCTGCTGAGTGGGGTGGTTACAAGCAATCGGGAATTGGCCGCGAATTAGGCGAGCATGGCTTGGGTGAGTACCTTGAAATCAAACACATTTGGACCAACAATGCTCCTAGTCGATCTGGATGGTTCAGAGATTAACGAATGAAAGGATTATTGAGTGAGTAGTGAAGCACCAATGATTTCAGTTAAAAACCTCTGGAAAGTTTTTGGATCAAACGCTGAGAAAGTTATAGGCAGTCCACTTGCCGATTTAACGCGTTCAGAGCTTCGTGCTCAAACTGGAAATACAATCGCAGTTCGGGATGTTTCATTTGATGTCGCGCCGGGTGAAGTCTTTGTTGTCATGGGTTTATCTGGTTCTGGAAAGTCGACACTCGTTCGCTGCATGACTCGTTTAATTGAACCCACAGCAGGCTCACTTACTTTTGAGGGCGAGGATGTCTTACTTGTCGATGCTGCGCGGTTGCGTGAACTGCGCAAGACCCGGTTTTCAATGGTTTTTCAACACTTTGGTTTATTGCCTCACCGAAAAGTTATCGACAATATTGCATACTCCCTTGAAATAAATGGAGTGAAAAAGGCCGAACGTCATGCGCGTGCCAATGAAGTTATAGAACTAGTTGGATTACAGGGTTATGCCAATGCCTACCCAGAACAGCTTTCAGGTGGAATGCAACAGCGTGTTGGTTTAGCTCGAGCTCTGGCAGTAGATCCTCAAGTTCTTTTTTTGGATGAGCCATTTAGCGCACTAGACCCACTTATTCGTCGCGATATGCAGCAAGAGGTTATTCGTCTACACCACGAGCTCGGCAAGACGATGGTCTTTATCACTCACGATTTGTCAGAGGCTGTGAAGGTTGGTGATCGTATTGCCATCATGCGCGATGGTGCAGTTGTTCAGATCGGTACACCTGAAGAGTTAGTTGCTAATCCAATCGATGATTACGTTGCTAACTTTGTTCGCGACATTGCTAAATCGCATGTCTTATCACTTAAGTATTTAGCGCGTCCTGCCGAACCCGGTGAAGATATAGATGGTCCCGAGCTACCAGCAACAATGATTATTCGAGATGCCGCACAAGTGATTTTGCAGACGCACAAACCTGTTCGGGTAAACGATAATGGTAAGGCGCTTGGCGTTGTTTCTAGCGAGGATGTTTTGCGGCTAATTTCTGGTGTTGCATAAATGCTTCATGTGAAAAAATCTCAGCTCTTACTAGGTGGTGCACTTGTCTGGGTCTTCCTATCCCGTATTTTCCAAGGTGACCACACACTTGAACTGTCAACTGCAGAAAATACATCTTTTACTACCTCTGTTGGCGATGCAGCGGCATCGATTCGCGGCAACCGAACAAAGAGTGCGGCTTTTATCTATTTCTTTAATCCTATTCGCGCCACAATCAATGGATTTGTTGAAGCGATTCGTACCCTCATTTCAGTTCCTCGCGGTAACTCGATCATTCCACTCATAGGATGGTTTGGAGTCGCAGCAATTGTCGCGTTTACTGTTTATGCCACAAGTCGATTGCGTACCGCACTCCTTGCAACCGCACTTTTGTTGGCATGTGGTGCATTAGGAATGTGGCAGTTCACTATGGATACATTGGCTATGACTTTTGCATCTGTGCTCCTGTCGCTGCTTATCGGAATTCCTTTAGGGATTTGGGCAGGTTTATCCGATCGAGTGCTGAAAATATTGACACCATTTTTAGATTTAGCACAGATTCTTCCTACGTTGGTTTATTTAGCACCCCTTGCCCTTTTCTTCTTAATCGGAACAGCCTCAGCGACTATTGCAACTATGGTATATAGCATCCCACTTTCAATTCGTATCACCTCACATGCAATTCGAAATTTGAATCAATCACCTGTTGAAGCTGCGGTTTCTATGGGGTCAACTGCTAAGCAAACTCTTACGAAGGTCCAGTTGCCAATGGCTAAGCAGATGATCGTTTTAGGCATTAATCAAACTGTAATGGCCGCGCTTTCATTTGTTGTGATTGCCGCTTTAATCGGCGCACCGGGTTTAGGAAAGCCTGTAGTTGATGCACTCATTATTCGAAATGTCGGCCAGGGTTTTGTTGCCGGATTTGCAGTTGTTTTTGTAGCGATTTTATTGGATCGAAGCACGAGTGCAGCGGCTAAAGCCCAAGAGAGTTTTATTCCACCAACTGCGGTTCAAATTCGAAATAATCGGATAAAAGTGGGAGTTGCTGGTTTAGCCGCAATTGTTTCAATTTTCGCATCTCGTACGGTTTTATCACTTGCCGTGTGGCCAACTTCGATTAATTTCTCTTCGCAAGTGGAAGATGTAACGAATAGTGCGACAAAATGGATAACAACAAATCTCTATATCTTCACCGTTGGTTTTAAGGATTTCATCTCTAACTGGGTATTAAATCCTTTGGAGACGCTCTTAGCTTTTTCTCCATGGTATGTGACTCTCGCTGCGATTATATTCTTGGCCCTTGTCATCGGCGGAAAACGCGTTGCCATTCTTGCGGCAGTGCTGCTCTCTCTCATCGTTTTTTCAGGACTTTGGCATGAGGCGATGATTACATTAACTCAGACAATTGTTGCAACATTAATGACAATGACAATTGGAATTGCTCTTGGAATATTGGTTGGTCGCAATAAAGGTGCAGAGAAAATTCTTCGCCCATTTCTAGATGCCGGCCAAACGTTGCCGGCCTTTGTGTATTTAATTCCGATGCTGGGACTTTTTGGCCCGACTCGTTTCACTGCAATAGCTACTGGAATCGTATACTCAATCCCAGTAGTCGTGAAAATAGTTGGCGAAGGTATTCGCAGCGTCCCCGAATCAATGATTGAAGCGGCAACAGCGGCTGGATCTACTGTACGACAGATAATAACTAAAGTGCAGTTACCAGCGGCTAAGAAATCAATCTTGCTGGCAACTAATCAGGGCATGATCTTTGTGTTAGCGGTAGTCGTAATCGGTGGCTTTGTCGGCTCCGGTGGCCTTGGCTATTTAGTTATTTTAGGTGGCTCAAAGCCTGAACTACAGGGTAAAGGTCTAGTAGCTGGTTTAGTAATTTTACTTCTTGGTGTGACGATTGACCGTATAGCGCAGGCTAGTGCGCAGAGAGTGTAAAAAACGCTAAAACACTTGGTCTTACCTCTTACTTATATCGCTCCCCTAGAATACGCTCGGCATAAACGTTTTTACCTTTAGGAGGAGAAAATTGAAATTTAGCCTTGGACGCCGCTCAGCGGCGGTATCGCTTGTAGTTGTTGGAGCACTTGTTCTTGCAGGTTGCAGCTCAAGTGTAAATGAGAGCGCGGATGAAGCTAGCGATTGCGGAACATGGGCAATCGCAATGCATGCATGGAATGGATATACGGCATCGGCTCAAGTTGTGGCCGAAGTTGCGAGGGCAAATGGCTGCACAATTACGCAGACAACCCTTGAAGAGGCCGGCGTTACTTATGATGCGATGGAAGCTGGATCTATAGATGTAATCATTGAAGATTGGGGCGGCGGACGCTGGAAAGAGTGGGTAGATCGTGGCGCAGTTTTAGAGGCAGGTGACAACGGAAACGTAGGCCTGATTGGTATGTATGTGGCTCCTTGGATGGCAGCTAAGTATCCAGATATTTTGGATTCGGCGAACTTAAATAAATATGCAGATTTGTTTAAAACTGCCGACTCAGGCGGTAAGGGCGCTTGGTATGAAGGTCCTCCGGGGTATACAACTATTGGCGAGAAGATGATTGCAGCTAATAAGTTGAACTTCAAAGCGATAGCAACTGGCTCAGAGGCCGCACTTGTTGATGTTCTTACCAAGGCAGAGGCAAATAAGACTCCTGCGCTTGCCTACTTTTATACTCCAGGCACTCTCTTTATAAAGATTCCTGGTCTAGAGCAGTCACGAATTAAGTTCCCGCCTAACGACTGGAGCGATGCTGCTAAAGCAAGCGGACTAACTGATTACCCAGAGACTCAACTACAAAAGTTAATGAGTAAGAAGTTGATGGACTCAGGTTCAATCTTCTCAACTATCGTGATGAACTTTAAATGGACAAATGCTGATCAGAACTCAGTAGCTGCCGACATTGAAAGCGGCATGGAGCCAGCAGCTGCGGCTCAAAAATGGATCGATGCTAACCCTGACACAGTCAAGGCTTGGCTCGGCTAACTCTCAATAGGTAAGAGCAACGCCTGTACTTAGCGAGAAATCGCTAAGTACAGGCGTTGTTTTATTAGTAGAGTGAGCGACATGGAATCCATGTATGACTACATCATCGTTGGTGGTGGATCTGCTGGGAGCGCCTTAGCTAATCGATTGAGTGAAGACTCATCCAACTCAGTATTAGTTCTTGAAGCTGGCCGCCCAGATTACAAATGGGATGTTTTTATACATATGCCTGCAGCGCTAGCTTTCCCAATCGGAAATAAACGCTACGACTGGATGTATGAATCCGAACCGGAGCCACACATGAACAATCGCCGCATTTATCACGCGCGCGGCAAAGTCTTAGGCGGATCCTCATCTATCAATGGCCAGATTTGGCAACGCGGAAATCCAATGGATTACGAACGTTGGTCGCACGATGCCGGAATGAGTAGTTGGGACTATGCCCACTGTCTGCCGTATTTTAAAAAGATGGAAAATACTTTAGCCGATCAGAAAAGTGTTTTTCGTGGCCACAGTGGCCCTCTTAAGTTAGAGCGCGGTCCCGTTAAAGGTCCGCTATTTGCTGCATTCTTTAAGGCCACCGAACAAGCGGGTTATCCACGCACCGATGATGTAAATGGCTATCGCCAAGAGGGTTTTGCCGCTTTTGATCGAAATGTTTATCGTGGGCGACGTTTAAGTGCTGCACGTGCTTACTTACATCCTGTCATGAAGCGAAGAAATTTAACTATTAAAACACGGGCTCATGTCACCAAAGTTCTCTTTGATGGAAAAACGGCAACAGGTGTTGAGGTGATGATTAAAGGAAAGAAAAAGATTTTTACTTCGCGTGAAGTTGTTCTATGTGGTGGTGCCATAAATACGCCGCAGATTCTTCAGCTATCAGGAATTGGCAGTGAGAAGGATTTAACTCCACTTGGGATTAAGATGGTTCACAATCTGCCCGGCGTCGGAGCTAACTTACAAGATCACCTTGAAGTCTATGTTCAATACAAATGTAAGTTGCCAGTAACCCAACAACCAATAACCCAGTTTTGGCGCAGACCATTAATTGGAGCAGCGTGGCTATTTTTTCGTAAAGGTCCAGGTGCAACAAATCAATTTGAAGCTGGTGGATTTACCCGTAGTAATGATGAAGTCACGTATCCCAATTTGATGTTTCATTTCCTGCCTCTTGCAATTCGATATGACGGTACTGGAGATACTCGCGGGCATGGCTATCAAGTTCACGTTGGTCCAATGTACTCAGATTCGCGTGGCTGGTTGAAAATCAAAAGCGCTGACCCATTTGAAAAGCCTGCTATGCAGTTTAATTATCTATCCACTGATCAAGATCGCCGCGAGTGGATTGAGGCTGTAAAAATAGCCCGTACAATTTTGACTCAGCCCGCTATGAAAGACTACAACGCAGGTGAATCATCTCCTGGAAGTTCAGTCTCAAGTGATGCAGAAATTCTTGAATGGGTGCGCAAGGACGCTGAAACTGCTTTGCATCCATCGTGCACGGCGAAGATGGGTACTGATTCAATGTCAGTTGTAGATCCATTGACAATGAAGGTTCACGGAGTTTCTGGCTTACGCGTCTGTGATGCATCGGTCTTTCCATATGTCACTAATGGCAATATATATGCACCGGTAATGATGGTTGCAGAAAAAGCCGCCGATTTAATTCTTGGTAGGGCCCCTTTGCCTCCAGAGAACGTTGAGTTCTATCGTCATGTCAGGTGATGAGCTCGCACCTTCATCGATTGCAAAGGTAAGGGTGCAAAGAACCGATTCAGCTGCACCAACCTCTGACTCTGTAGTGGTCGAAGAGCCCCTTGAAATCCGCATTAAACGTGGGGAAGTTGAAGAACAACTGGGCGTCACAATGCGAACACCCGGCAATGATCTCGAACTTGCCGCAGGTTTTCTTTGGGGTGAGGGCTTTCTTACATCTCCAGATGAATTGGTAAGCATCAAGGTATGTGCCGATAAGACACTCTCTCTTCGCCAGAGAGCAAATGTTGTCATTGCCGAAGTTGTACAGAGTTCGCAAGAGCCGATAAGAATTTTAGAGCGACGATTTACAATTACCTCGGCATGTGGCGTCTGTGGCTCTACAAGTATTTCTGATTTGCATAAACGAGGCATTGTTAAAACCACATCTCCAAGCCACAGTATTCAAGAATTAGCTGTAATGGCCTCACTTCTAGATGGACGTCAACGTATTTTTGAAAAAACGGGAGGTCTACATGCAGCGCTCCTGGTTAGTCCGAAGGGGGAGCCTGTTTGGGTTCGCGAAGATGTTGGTCGTCATAACGCTGTTGATAAAGTAATTGGTGCTGCGATTATAGAAAAGAAATTCCCCTTAAGTGATTGGACCTTGGTTGTATCAGGGCGGATCGGTTATGAGTTAGTACAGAAATCTATCTGTGCTGGTATTTCAGCCATTGTTGGCGTCAGCGCACCGACTTCGCTAGCAATTGATTTGGCAGCAGAGTTCAACTTAACTCTATTAGCCTTCGCTCGAAATGGTCTAGCCAAGCACTATTTACCCAGCGAACCATGAAATTAAAAGCATATGCAAAAGCGGCACACTTTGGCCCGACCATGCTTATCACAGCAATCTCATTTCTACTTTCGGTAAAGTTGTGGTGGGTCGGACCTGCATCTGTAATCGCCTTTACGGTTTTCTTAGGCCAGCTAGTAATTGGTTGGAGCAATGACATTTGTGATTACAGTGATGATGTAAAACATAGCCGTACAAACAAGCCTTTGGTTGCCGGGGCTATATCACTGCAGCAGCTTCGCAGGGCAACGTTTCTTCTCATTCCCATTGCAGTAATTGCTAACTTAATTGGACCCCTTGGTATCAAGGGCGGATTTGTGTACCTATTAGGTGTTGGCTGCGGGATCGCCTATAACTTTTACTTTAAGTTCTCTCCACTCTCACCTTTACCGTATGCAGTGGCTTGTGCTGCATTGCCGGCATCAATCTTTTATGCCATCGATCGCACACCACCGCTGTGGGTGTTAACTGTAGGTGCAATGCTTGGTGTTGCCTTTCACTTCATTAACGTCCTGAAAGATTTAGAGCAGGATCGAGAGAGCAACATCGGTGGAGTTCCACAGCGCTTAGGAAAGAGAAACTCGACCGTAATCGCACTTGCTTTAATGCTTTCGAGTGCGCTGATTTTGATTAATAGCCCCGTAGGGCGAGATCTCACATCCATTGACTCGAGCTTTGCGAGAGTGCCCCATGGATGAGAAATCTGGCTTGATAAGAAGAGTTATCGCCCTTTTTAGCCAGCGTAAAACGTGGGTTCGACAAATTACCGTTGCTGGACTGGCAGGTGCGACGGCTTGGCAAGTGGGTGATTTACTCATAAAAAATGGAGGAGTTGTCGCGGCGATTGTTTGTGCATTAAGCATTCGTATCTCACTCCATAAATCACTTCGGGAAGGCCTTGGTCAAATTGTCGGTACTGCCATCGGTGCGAGCGTGGCCCTTACTGCGGTTGCGCTCTTTGATTTTGGTTTCATCTCAGTTGGCCTCACAATAATTATGTGCGCAGTAGTTGCTCGGGCACTACACCTAGGTGAAGTAGCATCTATCAATGTTCCGGTCACCGCGCTCATAGTCATTAGTCCAGGTTTACCTGAGAGCACTGCGTTGCATCGACTTGGCTCGACGCTCATAGGTGCAGCAATTGCAATCTTCTTTTCATATTTTTCCCACCACAAAACTCCTATTGACCGCTCTTTGGATCAAATTAAATCGGTCAGTGTAAAGGCGGCAGCTTTATTAGCAACGATGTCTGAAGGCGTTGCTTCGGGATATACACAAAAAGAGGCGGGAAATTGGCTCGCTAAAGCTCGACTTCTCAACGAGGAGATTCCAAATATCCGTTCTCACTCAGTTGAAGCACGAGGGCATGCGCGCTGGTTCTCAACTGCTAAGAAGGATGAAGCGGAAGAGATCTACATTCAAGGTATCGCACTGGAACATACTGTTGTAGAGATTCGAACCATTGCCCGAACGTTATTTGATTCTGCGGTCAAAGGTGGAATTGCCGATTCAACTCAAAAGGCGATAGCCGTTGCTTTGTCTGCGGCAAGTTTTGCAATCTCATCTAAGTTTGAGGATGAAAGTTCGAGTTCAGACGATTCACACCAGAGCGCTACGACAGATGCCAGAGAGGCAGGTTCGGCCTTAGCTGAGGCGCTCATTTCAGATGCCAAGGATGTTGATCAAGAACAGATAGTTCGAGGAATTTCAATGGTAGCTAACATCGAACTCATCGCCGACTCACTTGATTTAAACTCACCATCACTTCGCGACGTTGCCTCACCAGATGAGCCAGCATCGGCCAAGGTTTTGAAAATCTCACTCCGCGGTCAAATTAACGCTTTCGGCAAGGCGGTTTTTAGGCGCTTCCGGAGATTCTTTGGAAAGTAGGGGCTGGCAACAGGGCTAACCCTCAGAGTGAGCAAAACGTGACCAATGAGATGCTCTAAAACTAATGCCCCACGGGCTCTGCGGTGGCAAGATGTGAGCCATGAGCAAACCAACTGTCGCCGTCAAATCCGTAATTATTAGATTTGCCGGAGACAGTGGAGATGGAATGCAGCTCACTGGCGATCGCTTCACAATGGACACTGCCAGTTTAGGAAATGATATTTCGACTTTGCCGAACTTTCCAGCAGAAATCCGTGCACCCCAAGGAACGTTGCCAGGTGTCTCCTCATTTCAACTTCACTTCGCTGATCACCATGTAAGAACTGCCGGTGATGCCCCCGATGTATTAGTTGCAATGAATCCAGCGGCGCTCAAGGCAAATATTAAGGATATTCCTCGAGGTGCAACAATCATCGTCGATAAAGATGAATTCACTTCTCGCAACTTAACAAAAGTTGGCTACCTAACTAATCCTCTTGAGGATGGAACTTTAAGTAGTTACAAGATTCATCCCGTTGCACTTACGTCTATGACTGTATCGGCGCTATCAGAGCTTCCACTCTCACGCAAAGAGGCCGAGCGTGCTAAAAATATGTTTGCACTCGGACTACTTTCATGGATGTATCACCGTCCAACGGATGCAACAGAGGCGTTTTTAAAGGCGAAGTTTGCAAAGAAGCTTGATATTTTGGAGGCGAACTTAATTGCATATCGCACTGGATGGAACTACGGCGAAACAAGTGAAGACTTTGCAACCTCATATGAAGTTGCACCTGCACACATGTCCCCAGGGATATATCGAAACATCGGCGGAAATATCGCACTCGCCTATGGATTAATCGCTGCATCACAACAAAGTGGGTTGAAATTATTTCTTGGTTCATATCCCATTACTCCTGCATCAGATATATTGCATGAACTTTCAAAGCATAAAAAATTTGGTGTCATTACTTTTCAAGCCGAAGATGAGATTGCTGCGGTGGGATCAGCACTGGGTGCCTCATATGGAGGAGCCCTAGGTGTTACAACTACTTCGGGTCCGGGCATTGCCCTTAAGAGCGAGATGATTGGCCTCGCCGTTATGTTGGAGCTGCCGCTAATAATTATCGATGTGCAGCGTGGTGGCCCATCCACGGGATTACCAACTAAGACGGAGCAGGCAGATCTGCTCCAGGTTATGTTTGGTCGAAACGGTGAATCACCTGCTGCCGTTATCGCCGCATCGACTCCAAGTGACTGTTTCACGATGGCGATGGAGGCGGTGCGGATTGCAACGACGTATAGGGTTCCGGTATTTCTATTATCCGACGGATATATCGCTAACGGTTCAGAGCCTTGGAAGATTCCAGATGTTGCCGCGTTGCCGAAATTCGATATCGGATTTGCCAAGAGCCAAGAGAATTTTCTTCCCTATGAGAGAAATCCAGAAACTCTTGCACGACCTTGGGCGATCCCTGGTACTGCCGGAATCGAGCACCGTATCGGAGGAATTGAAAAGCAGGATAAGACCGGTGAGATTAATTATGAGCCTGCCAATCATGATTTTATGGTGCGGACACGGCAGGCAAAAATCGACGGGATCGAAGTTCCTGATATCGAAGTCGATGATCTAACAGGTGATGCAAAGGTTTTGTTCCTTGGTTGGGGTTCAACTTTTGGCCCAATTGCATCGGCCGTTGAGGAGCTTCGCAACAATGGTGAGAAAATCGCCCAAGCTCACCTCAAATATATAAACCCACTTCCTAAGAATTTAGGTGCAGTGCTTGCGAAGTATGAAACGGTAATAACACCTGAAATGAATTTAGGGCAGTTAGCAATGCTGCTTCGATCCAAGTTTTTAAAGGATATCGTGGGCTACAACATGGTACGTGGTCTGCCATTTACAACGGCCGAATTAGTCGAAGCTGCAATGGGGGTACTTCACAATGACTGATGTTGCACTTACAAAGAAAGATTTCACGTCAGATCAAGAGGTTCGTTGGTGTCCTGGATGTGGCGATTATTCGGTGCTTTCAACGATGCAGGCATTTTTGCCTGAACTCGGAATCCCGCGCGAAAATATCGTCTTTATCTCAGGAATTGGTTGCTCGTCGCGCTTTCCGTATTACCTGAATACTTTTGGGATGCACTCCATCCATGGGCGCGCTCCGGCAATTGCATCAGGCTTAGCAATTAGTCGACCAGATTTAACGGTTTTTGTTATCACTGGTGATGGCGACGCTCTTTCAATCGGTGGCAACCATTTGATTCACGCACTGCGCCGTAATGTGGAGTTAAAGATTTTGCTATTTAATAACCGTATCTACGGCTTAACTAAGGGCCAGTACTCGCCAGCTAGTGAGCTAGGAAAGATTACAAAATCCACGCCATATGGCTCACTCGATACACCATTTAATCCTGTCTCTCTGGCTATCGGCGCTGAAGCAACTTTCGTTGCACGCACTATCGATAGTGATCGCAAACACTTAACCGAAACTTTGCGCCAAGCTGCTTCTCACAAGGGCTCGGCCCTCATCGAGATCTATCAAAACTGCCCAATCTTCAACGATGGCGCATTTGATCAGGTTAAAGACAATGAAACCAAAGAGGGCTCTCTGCTACAGATGGTGCATGGCCAACCCATAAAATCCTCTACCTTTGGTGTTATTAGGGACGGGGCAACACTTAAGTTAGTTGAGTTGAGTTCAGTAGATGAATCTCAACTCGTTGTTCATGATGCACACGATCCTGATCCCTCATATGCCTTCGCTCTATCGCGCCTGTCTGGCTCAGATCTCGAGCACACCCCGATAGGCGTTTTTCGTGATGTTGTTCGACCGGGATATTCGGCAATGGTCAATGATCAGTTAGCCAGCGTCATCCAGGCACAAGGCGCTGGTGATCTGGATAAACTCCTTCATTCTGGAGATACCTGGGTCGTTGACTAAGAGTTTGTAGTTATTGCCGCGCGCAAATTAACTCGAGCAACATTTATTGAAACAGTAGAAGTTCTGCCACTGGTATTAGACAACGCCCGCAGACGGACTGTTCCGGTTACGGCACTGAGAGCGCCCGAGACTGTGATGAAGGCACTGGTCCCGCTAGTTGTTACAACTATATTAGTAATGGCACCTGTACATGCGCCAGTTGCCTCGGTCCATGTACCAGCACAGGATTGCAAGGTAACACTGTCGGGAGATACGGTATTAACGGTCTGCGAAATTTGAAATGAGGAAAGTGCTATCGATCTAATATTATTGACGTTGAAGTATTTCTGATAACAGCCAGAAAAAGTTAGACTTACACTTTTACCAATCTGTGCCGTCGTATTCGGGGTGATGGTTATGACCTTTGTTGTGGTATTGATTGCCGTAATTTTTGTACCGGCAGCAATTCCAGCATTACCTGAAATAATCATTCCCACTGCCAAGTTCGTTACGGCTTGTAGAGCAATAGTGGATGAATTATTAGGTGTATTGGAGTTCACTGTAGTTTGATTGAAAGAACAGGATGAGACCATAGTATCTACCACATATGCACTTGTAGCAGTTGCAGCAGAGGAAGCGCCTGCAACGGCTCCAAAATCGCCAGTGCTCACCGATAGTGAGGGAGATATAGCACTGCCTAGAATTGCTGCAGCTGCAGGGAGCAACTGAGTAGGCGCCATGGATATGGCGCCTACTACAGCTGCAATAAGGGCAAGCTTTATCTTCTTCATAAAAATTACCCTCCCTTCAATCCCCACACTGGTGTTATCTCGTATTAGGAGTTAGTTGTAGTTGCTGTTCGTTGAGTTGCAGCAATTGTCCAAGTTAAAGCAGCGCTCTTATTTTGAATGCCTGCTGGAATAACTCCATTGAGAGTATTATCAGTAGAGTCTGGTAAAGATATAGTGATTTTCAGGTATGTGACACCGCCCGCTAATAGAGATGCTGGAATTAATGTCAAGGCCTGTGGTGTAGCCAAAGAAAGCAGTGAGGATGCAGCACGGACAGTTGTTTCTGTGCCAGAACATGCATAAGTAACGGCAGTGTAAGCAACGCTACATTGCTGAATAGTTGTCTGTAATCCAGTTGTACCGTTTGTAGTCAATACAGTTGGAGTCGCATCAGATACGGCCAGCGTCATCGAGGCGGCATTTAAGGTAGATGAATTTGTTAAAGTGACTAAACGGACCACAGAGTCCAGTGGTGCCATGGCGGTAACTGCGGTAGTGAATCCTCCCGATGCGCCGCCCGGAGCCTGAGTAAGACTCATGTATCCGGATGAGACTGCGGTGGCAGTTGTATTAGTTGCACTTGCTGTAAGTGCGGCAAAAACAGAGGAAGAGACTAGTGATGCTCCTCCAATAGATGCTGCTGCGACAATTGCAATTTTTGTTGAAAGTGTCCCAACTGTTTTAAGTGTGGACAGATAACCTAGTTTCATTTATTTCTCCCTGATAGTTTGTAGTTCCCAGTGTGCTTCTTCATAGAGATCTCGATAGATCTCCCTCTTCTTGTATTCATTTGCTGCATTTTCATAACTCTCCTCGTAAAGTCCTTTATAGATATCTTGGCCTCGTGAGGAAATCTCTTTGGTTGGTTTTTTAAATAACGAAAGCAAAAGCATGAGAACATTGGCGATTACTATGAGCGCTAGCCCAGCTTGGCGTCCCTGCACCGATGTGAGGTAGACCAGGAGATACCCGATCCATTTGATACTAAAGAGCGTCACAGGGACCATTGCCTGAGGTGAGGCCATAAATGGATCCTCCTCAGCGGTGGGGTTTGCATCACCCTTAGTGACAATTCGCTTTATGCCGCCACTTTGTTCCCTAATCTCGATAATTCGGTGGGCATAGAAGGCCTCCGAATCTGCAACATGCAAAGTAACGATGTCTCCAACAGATAGCTGCGAGGCCGGTCGCTCTACTGTGATAAAAGCATCTCCAGCCTGGGCGAAAGGGCTCATGCTCCCTGATAAAACCGGGGAGATGCCAAAGCCGAAATAGCTCTGTAAAACTGTGGGTGTTGCCACAACGAGGGCTATAATAAAGCCTGCAAACACGCGTTTTAGGCCTCCACCTCTCTTTTTAGAGTGGAGGCTTTTACGAGTTGATATCTGAGCCATGGAGATAAGATAAAGCTCTAACCTCTCATTAGCCTCGCGGGCACCATTCGTGGCTTGCACACTTTGAGGAGCAATAATCAGCGCAGAATAGGGGAATAACACAATTGCGTGAGAGTAAGAGGAGCGTTCTTGTCATTGATGACAATGAGGATATTCGACATCTCCTGACTCTAATTTTAGAAAATGCGGGTTTTACTGTACTGACCGGTATTGATGGGGCCGATGGTTTGGCCCAAACTAGGTCAGCCAAGCCAGATTTAATCTTATTAGATGCGATGATGCCAGGTTTAAATGGGTTTGAGGTCCTCGAAAAGATTCGCAAAGATAGAGATTCAAAGATTAATTCGATACCAGTTTTGATGTTGACATCGAGATCTTCGGTTGAGGATATTGATATGGCCATTGACCTTGGTGCTACATCCTATGTTGTAAAACCCTTTAGACCAGAAAAGTTGGTCCAAAAAGTCATTTCAATTTTTGAAAGCGAAAGCTCTTAACTCAATGAGCTTGGGCACACCAATTAAACGCTTTAGTATTAACCCCGCCCAGATCGCTTTACTCATCATGATAGGGCTCGGTATGGTTGCATTAACATTTTCGACGAGCCAAATTTCAAGTGGAGCATCAGGGGATAATCAAATCTTTTCCTCTATTCAAAAAAAGGCGCAGTC